>NZ_MKSS01000283.1:0-8630 GCF_001897365.1 Hydrogenophaga sp. 70-12 | reverse complement strand
CAGCCGAGGTGGAACTGGCGCTGCGACTGGCGCGGATCGAAGGCACTGGACAGCGAGAACACGCGCTGCGCGCGCGCCAGCAGGGCGCGCACCTCCGGGTGCAGGGCCACGGCCCGTGGCGTGGGCACCATGCCATGTCCCTGGCGCACCACGATGGGATCGCCGCAGGCCGCTCGCAGGCGCGACAGCGCGTGGCTGACCGCCGGCTGCGTGAGCGCCAGCCGCTCGGCCGCGCGCGTGACGCTGCGCTCGCTGAGCACGGCGTCGAACACCACCAGCAGGTTCAGGTCGAGGCGGCGGAAGTCCATGTCCCATTATCAATCTGCTTCATGAATGGGGATGGAAACAAATCATTTGATGCCCACGGGACGCTTTCCTAGAGTGCGAAGCGGAGCGCATGAACCCCTTGCATCCAAAACAACGACCGGAGACACGCCATGCCCTTTTCTTTCCACCCCGCCCGCTGGCTGGGCGCCGGCGGGCTCGCCCTGCTGGCCGCGCTGCTCGCGCCCGCCCACGCCCAGTCCCCCGCCTGGCCAGACCGTCCGCTGCGCATCGTCGTGCCCTTCGGCGCCGGCGGCAGCACCGACGCCCTGGCGCGCATCGTGGGCGAGAAACTCTCGGCCGCGCTCAAGCAGCCGGTGGTGATCGACAACCGCGCGGGTGCGGCGGGCGCCATCGGCGCCCAGGCCGTGGCCAAGGCCGCGCCCGACGGCTACACCTTCCTGCTGGCCACCAGCAGCACGCACGCGGTGCTGCCGCACCTGCGCCCCCTGCCCTACGACGCCCAGCGCGACTTCGCGCCCATCGCGCGCCTGGCCACGGCGCCCAACGTGCTGGTGGTGAGCCCGGCGCTGAAGGTCGCCACGGTGGCGGAGTTCCTGCAGGCGGCGCGCGCGCGTTCGGGCACGCTGAACTACTCGTCCAGCGGCAATGGCTCGGTCACGCACCTCATCGGCGCCGACTTCGCGCAGCGCGCCAAGCTGCCCACCACGCACGTCCCATACAAGACCGGCATCCAGGCCCTGCCCGACCTGAACGGCGGCCAGATCGACTTCGCTTTCGACAGCATCGTGTGGACGCTGCCACAGGCGCAGGCCGGCAAGGTGAAAGCCCTGGCCATCGGCAGCGCCCAGCGCTCGCCGCTGGCGCCGGACCTGCCCACGCTGCGCGAGGCCGGCTTCGAGGGCTTCGACGGCACCACCTGGTTCGCCCTGA
This sequence comes from Hydrogenophaga sp. 70-12, assembly GCF_001897365.1. Lineage (NCBI taxonomy): Bacteria > Pseudomonadati > Pseudomonadota > Betaproteobacteria > Burkholderiales > Comamonadaceae > Hydrogenophaga > Hydrogenophaga sp. 70-12. The sequence goes on along the minus strand of NZ_MKSS01000283.1, from coordinate 7,412 downwards.
TGGGCCCCGCCGGGCTGGACCCCAAAGTGGTGAGCGAGCTCAACCGCCACGTCAACACCGTGCTGCGCGACCCCGACCTGCGCGCGCAGTTTCAGCGCCAGGGCGCCGAGCCCCTGGGCGGCAGCCCGCGCGAGCTGGAGCGGCTCGTCCAGGAGGACGGCCAGCGCTGGGCCGCGGTCATCAAGGCAGGCAACATCAAGATCGATCAGTGAGTCCCATGTCCCAACACCCGACGGCGTCCGCGCCCCACCCCCACTTCCGCGAGCTCGTCGCCAGCGAGCGCCCGCTGGTGTTGCCCGGCGCGCACGACGCCATCTCCGCCCTGCTCATCCAGCAGGCCGGCTTCAAGGCCTATTTCATCGGCGGCTTTCCGGTGGTGGGCGCGCGCCACGGCCTGCCCGACATCGGCTTGGCGACGCTGGGCGAGCTCAGCGCGGCCTACCGCGACATCATGGCCGTGTCCGACCTGCCCGTGCTGGTGGACGTGGACAACGGCTACGGCGACGTGAAGAACGTGGTGCACGCGGTGCACACCTATGAACGGATGGGCGCGCAAGCCCTGTTCTTCGAGGACCAGGTCTCGCCCAAGCGCTGCGGCCACATCAAGGGCAAGGAACTGCTGCCCTGCGAGGAGATGGAGCGGCGCATCCGCGCCGCGGCCGAGCAGCGGCGCGACCCGCGCACCTTCATCATCGCGCGCACCGACGCGCGCGAGGTGGTCGGCATGGACGAGGCGCTGCGGCGCGGCGAACGCTACGCGCGCGCGGGCGCCGACGGCATCTTCATCGAAGCGCCCGAATCGGTGGCCGAGCTGGAGCAGGTGGGCCGCGCGCTCCAGGGCGTGCCGCTGATGGCCAACATGCTGGAAGGCGGGCGCACGCCCATCCTCAAGCCCGCCGAGCTGGAGGACCTGGGCTTTCGCATCGTCATCTACGGCATCTCGCTGCTGATGCGTTCGGTGAAGACCATGATGGCCAGCCTGGAGGACCTGCGCAGCGGCGAGCTGCGCCTGGTGGGCTCCGGCGTGGGCTTCGAGGACTACAAGCGCATCGTGGGCTTCGATCGCTGGGCCGCGCTGGAGCGCCGCTACGGCGGCTGATCAGCCCGCCAGCCGCGCGCGCACCTCGTCCGCGCGCGGGATCGGCGCCACCGCGCCATAGCCTTGCGTGGACAAGGCGGCCACCGCCGCCGCGTAGCGGCCGGCTTCCAGCAGGCCGTCGCCGGCCAGGCGGCGCGCGACGAAGGCGCCGCCGAAGGCATCACCCGCGCCGGTGGCGTCCACCGGCTGGCAGGGAAAAGGCTCGATGCGGTGGCGCTCGTTCGCGTCCGCCACCAGCGCACCCTTCTCGCCGAGCTTGAGCGCCACCACCTTCGCGCCCAGGCGCAGGCAGTGGTCCACCAGGGCGTCGGGTTCGCTCAGGCCGGTGATGGCCACCACATCGTCGTAGCTGGGCAGGCAAATGTCGCAGCGCGCGATCACGTCGCTCATGACGGCGCGCGCGCGGTCCACCGGCCACAGCTTCAAGCGCAGGTTGGTGTCGAAGGACACCAGCGTGCCGGCCTCGCGCGCCATGGCCATGGCCGCGTAGGCGGTGTCGCAGGCCGTCGGCGAGATGGCCAGCGAGATGCCCGAGAGGTGCAGCACCCTCGCGGCGGCGATGCGCTCGCGCGGCAGCTGCGCTGCGGTGTAGCGGCTCGCGGCCGAGCCGGTGCGAAAGAAGCTGAAGTGGTGGCCGCGCTCGTCGTGCGTGACGAAGTAGATCGCGGTGAAGGCCTCGGGATCGGCCCGCACGCTCGCGTGGTCCACGCCCTCCTCGTCCCACAGGCGGCGCAGCATCGCGCCGTACGGGTCGTCGCCGAGGGCGCCGAGGTAGCCCACGCGCGCGCCCTGGCGGGCGGCGGCCACGGCGAAGTTGGAGGTGTCGCCGCCAAAGCCCTGCAGGTACAGGCGGCCCTGGCCCTCGCCGGTCTGGTTGAACTCGACCATGGCCTCGCCCAAGGCGAGGATGTCGAGTGCTTCTCCCGCCACGACTGCTCCCTTCGCCATCTCAGATCCGGCCGTACTTCGCCAGGCCCTTGCGCAGCGACTTCTCCGCGATGATGAGCTTGGCCTGCTCCAGCTCGCGCTCGTCGATCTCGCGCGCCACCTTCAGCACCTCTTCGGCCTGGGCGCGCGGCACCACCACCACGCCGTCCACGTCGCCCACCAGGATGTCGCCCGGGTGCACCAGGACGTCGCCCACGCGCACCGGCACCTGAGAGGCCACCGTGCGGTAGCGGCCCAGCGTGGTGCCGGGGCTCACGTCGCGCGCATAGACCGGGAAGCCGTAGTCGCGGCGGATCTCGGTGAGGTCGCGCACGCCGCCGTCCAGCACGGCGCCCACGTGGCCATTGGCCACGGCGCCCGCGGTCATCAGGCCGCCCCACACCGCCACGTCGGGCTCGCCGCCCTCGATGCTGATGACGATGACGCTGCCCGCCGGGGCCTCGTCGATCAGGTCCAGCGCATGCTGCGGCGGCACGAATTCGTCGGTGGCCGCCTCCAGCACGGTGGCGGCGGGGCCGCAGATGCGCTTGTCGTTGATGCGCGGCTTGATGCAGGCGGCCATGTAGCCGCGCTTGCCGCAGACCTTGTCCACCGCGTCGGCCACGGAGGCCACGGCAACCTGGTTGAATCCGTCGATCAGTTCTTTCATGTCCTGCCTTCTTGCAATGTTTGGTGGTGTCGTTGGTGGCCTCACCACCGGTTGAGCCAATTCAGGGGCGCCTCGCCGCGCAGCACGCGCGCGGCCTCTTCGGCCGTCTTGCGCTGCAGGTCGCGCATCGCTTCCTCGCTGTACCAGCCCATGTGGTTGCTCACCACCACGTTGTCCAAGCTGAACAGCTTGTGGATGCCGGGCGGCTCCTGCTCGAACACGTCGAGCCCGGCGCCCAGGATGCGGCGCGCGGCCAGGGCCTCGTGCAGCGCGTCGGTGTGCACCAGGCCGCCGCGCGCGGTGTTCACCAGGATGGCCGTCGGCCGCATGCGCGCGATGCGCTCGGCGTTGATCAGGTGCCGCGTCTGCTCGTTCAGCGGCGCGTGCAGCGAGATCACGTCGGACTCGGCGCACAGGGTGTCGATGTCGGCGCGCTCCACGCCATCGGGCAGCTCGGCGCGCGGGTCGTTCACCAGCACGCGAGCAAAACCGAAGCCGGCGAACTTCTCCAGCGTCATGCGCGCGATGCGGCCAAAGCCCACCAGGCCCAGGGTGCGCCCGCGCAGGCGGAACATGGGCTGCAGCACGCCCGTGGACCAGCGGCCCTCGCGCACCTCGCGGTCGTGCAGCCACAGGCGGCGCGACACCGCCAGGGCCAGGGCCACGGCCTGCGAGCTCACCTCGTCGGTACCGTAGTCGGGCACGTTGGCCACCGCGATGCGGCGCTCGCTGGCCGCCACCTGGTCGATGTTGTCCACGCCGATGCCGTAGCGAACGATGGCCTTGCATTTCGCCAGGCCCTGGATCACCTCGCGTGGCAGCGGCGACTCGCGCACCAACACCACGTCGGCCTCGCGCGCGGCGTCCAGCGCGCGCTTCGGGTCGCGCCGGCAGGGGCGGACCTCGAAACGCGCCCCCTCGGCGCCCAGCAGGGCCTCTTCCTGGTCGTAGCTCGCGTACCCGTCGTCGATGGCAACGACGAGCCGCTCGAGCCCGCCTCCCTGGTTCAGTCCATTCACTTGCGGGTTGCCTCCACGGCCTTGAACAGCGCATCGACGTAGTTCTTGCCGATCTCACCCTCGGCCCACTGGCGCACCGGCGGCTGGGCCAGCTTGCGGAACTCGGCGATCTGCGCGGCGGTGGGTTCATAGACCTGCATGCCCACGCCTTCGAGGATCTTCTTGGCGTTCTTGTCCTGCTCGGCGGTCATCTTGCGGTGGATGGCCATCGCCTTCTTCACACCCTCGTCCACGGCCTTGCGCTCGACGTCGGTGAGCCGGGTGTAGAAGCGGTCGTTGACGAGGTAGCCGTGCACCGACCACACGTGGCCGTCCAGCGTGGCGTACTTCTGGTGCTGGTACAGGCTGGCGGCCAGGATGTTGGTCACACCGTTTTCCTGGCCGTCCACCACCTTCTGCTGCAGCGCGGTGGGCAGCTCGCCCCAGGGGATGGCCGAGGCCGAGGCGCCCAGCGACTCGACCAGGGCCTTGAACACCGGCGAGGGCTGGATGCGGATCTTCATGCCCTTCATGTCGGCCGGCGTCTGGATCGGGCGCAGGCTGTTGGTGAAGTGGCGCACGCCGTTGTCGGCGAAGCCCAGCGCGCGGATGCCGGTCTTCTTGACCATGTCGTCCGAGAAGCCCTTGAGCCACTCGGAGTCGTACACCCGCCAGGCGTGCTCGTGGTTGTCGTACAGGAAGGGAATGCCCAGCACGCCGATGGGCTTGTGCACGGTGCCGATGGCGCCATCGTGCGCCACGGCCATCTCCAGCGTGCCCAGGCGAAGCGCTTCCATGGTGGGCTGGTCCTTGCCGAACTGGCCGGCCGGGAAGATCTCGACCTTGATCGAGCCGTTGGTGGCTTTCTCCACGTGCTCCTTGAAGGCCAGGGCCGCCACGTGCTTGGGCTGGTCGTCCTTGGCGGGCTGGAAGTGCGCGTACTTCAGCGTCTTCTGCGCGTGCGCGGCCAGGGGCAGCGCGAGGGCCAGGCCCATCACGGCGACGAGGGTCTTGAACTTCATGGCGGGTGTCTCCTTGTGGTTGGGGAACGGAAGGGCAGGGGCTCAGCGCGCGTAGCCGAACAGGCCGGGCACGAAGGGGCTGAGCGAGGGGATGAGCACCACCGCCAGCAGCACCACCAGCAGGGCGGCGAGCAGCGGCAGGATGGCGCGCGTGAGCTCTTCGAGCCGCAGGCGCGCGACCGAGCTCATGACGAACAGCACCCCGCCCACGGGTGGCGTGGCCAGGCCGATGGTGAGGTTGAGCACGATGGCCATGGCGAAGTGCAGCGGGTGGATGCCGAACTGGTCCGACAGCGGCGCCAGCACGGGCACCAGGATGATCACGGCCGGCAGGGTGTCGATGAACAGGCCGCAGATCAGCACGAAGACCATCACGATCAGCATGATGGCCACCGGGTCGGTGGTCATGCCGCCGATGGCCGCGCCGATGGCCTGCGGGATCTGCAGCAGCGTGAGCAGCCAGGCGAACAGCGAGGCCATGGACACGATGATGAGCGCCGCCGAGGTGACCAGGCCGCTTTGCAGCAGCACGCGGCAGATCAGGCGCGCGTTGAGCGTGCGCGTGACGAACAGGCCGATGAAGAGCGCGTAGAACACCGCCACGGCCGACGCCTCGGTGGGTGTGAACAGGCCGGTGAGGATGCCCGCGATGATGATGGCCGGCATCAGCAGCACCGGCGTGGCCCTCCACAGCGCGCGCAGGCGAACGCCCCAGCCGGGCGCCGTGCCCACCGTGCCATAGCCCCGCTTGACCGAGAGGTAGTGGTTCATGGCCATCAGCGCCAGGCCCATCAGCAGGCCCGGCACCACGCCGGCCAGGAACAGGCCGGCCACGGTGACGCGGCTATCGGTCAGCGCGTAGATCACCATCACGATGGACGGCGGAATGATGGGGCCGATGACCGAGGTGGCCGCCGACAGTGCCGCGGAGTAGGCCTTGTCGTAGCCGCTCTTGGCCATCATGCGGGTCTCGATCGCGCCCGGGCCGGCCGCGTCGGCCAGGGCCGATCCGCTGATGCCCGCGAACATCACCGAGGTGACCACGTTCACATGCCCCATGCCGCCGCGCACGTGGCCCACCATGGCGCCGGCGAAGCGCAGCAGCGCGGTGGTGATGCCGCTGGCCGTCATCAGGTCGGCCGCCAGGATGAAGAAGGGCACGGCCATCAGCGGGAAGCTGTTGATGCCGTCGAAGAAGCGCTGCGGCACCGACAGCAGCGAGAGGTTGCCGTCGATGGCCAGGGCCAGCAGGCCCGCGCCGCCCATGGCCAGGGCGATGGGCACGCCGATGGCCAGGCCGACCACGAAGACGATGAAGAGAACCGCGCTCATTCGGCAACCTCCGCGCGGTGCATTGCGTTGCGAGCCCCTTCGGGCGGCCGTGCGGGGCTCATGCGTGCGCCTCCTCGACATGGTCGTCGCCAATTTCTTCCACCTGCACGAAGTCGCGCGCGATGAACTGGCGCCAGAACAGCAGCAGGTGCAGCAGCATGGCCGCCGCGCCCAGCGGAATGCCCAGGTAGGGCAGGCCGGCGGGCAGGCCCATGGCCGGTGTTTCCTGGTTCCAGGTGAACTCGGCGATCTGCACGCCCAGCACCACCAGGGTCAGCAGGAACAGCGCCATGGCCAGGGCGATGAACCAGCGGAGGGCGTGGCGCAGGCGCGCGGGCAGCACGTCCTGCAGCATGTCCACGGCCACGTGGCGGCCTTCGCGCAGCGCCAGGCCGGCGCCCAGGTAGGCGACCCAGATCATCTGGATCTGGGTGAACTCCTCGACCCAGAAGATGGACTGGTTGAACACGTAGCGCATGACCACGTTGGCGAACACGAGGATCGCCATCGAGGCCATGAGCAGCACGATGAGGGCCTGGTTGAGGCGCACGAAACCGTGCTCCAGGCGGCCCGCGAGCGAGGGGCGGGCCGGTGATTCGCTGAACGCCATGGGTGCGCTGTCTCCGGTGGTTCGACTCAGGGTTTTGCCGCAATCGTATCTGATATCTCAGATATAGGATTTGGGGAAAGCCCTTACACTGCCCACCCACGATCCGAAACCACCATGACCCGACAACTCGAGCTTGAACGCCCTCGCCTGCTCACCGACGTGGTGGGCGAGCGCATTCGCGAGGCCATCGTCAGCGGCGACCTGAAGCTGGGCGAGCAGGTGTCGGAGGCGCAGCTGGCGGCCCTGATGGGCGTGAGCAAGACACCGGTGCGCGAGGCGTTGGTGCGCCTGCAGTCGCAGGGCCTGGTGCAGGTGCACCCGCAGCGCGGCACCTTCGTCTTTCGGCTCACGCCCGAACAGGTGGGCCAGCTCTGCCGCTTCCGCGCGCTGGTGGAGACCGAGGCCCTGCGCGAGGCCATGGCAGCCAACCGCGCCGCGCTGCTCAAGGGCATGAAGCAGTGCGTGAAGGAGATGAAGGCGGCCGAGGCCGCGCGCGACCTGCCCGCGCTGGCGCGCATCGACATGGCGTTCCACTGGCAGCTCTTCGAGCACTGCCCCAGTCCCTACGTGCGCGCCGGCTACGAGGTGCTGCGCTCGCAGCTCACCGCGCTGCGGCACCGCTCGCCCATCGACAACGCGGTCAGCAGCCACCAGGTGCTGGTGGACGCCGTGGGCGACGGCGACGTGGACGCGGCCGGCGCGCTGCTGCGCGAGCACGTGCTGGACAACGAGCCGCGCTACCGGGCGGCCTGCG
>NZ_MKSS01000282.1:0-1603 GCF_001897365.1 Hydrogenophaga sp. 70-12 | reverse complement strand
CTTTCGCGGGACGATCCCGTTGGGCCGCACGAGCAGCATGACGATCATGACCACGTAGATGAGGAAGGCGCCCGCCTCGGGCAGGTAGTACTTGCCGGCCACGTCCACGATGCCCACCAGCAGCGCGGCCACGAAGGGGCCGGTGATGGTGCCGGCGCCGCCGACGCAGACCACGATGAGGAAGTACACGAGGTACTTCAGCGGAAAGCTGGGCTCCAGCCCCAGCATGCCCAGGCTGAGCGCGCCGCCCAGGCCCGCCAGGCCGCAGCCCAGCGAGAAGGTGAGGAAGAACAGGCGCTGCACCGGAATGCCGGTGCCGGCGGCCACGCGCTGGTTGTCCACCGCCGCGCGCACCATGGCGCCGTAGCGCGTGCGCCCCAGGCCCAGCAGCAGCGCCGCGAGCACCAGCAGGCCGCAGACGATGAGGAACAGGCGGTAGCGGCTCACCTCCAGGCCCAGCAGGGACAGGCGGCCGTCGAGGGACTCGGGCAGCGTGAACGGCTGCATCGTGGGCCCGAAGAACCAGGTGAAGGCCGCCACCGACACGAACACGATGCCGATGGACAGCAGCACCTGGTCGAGCGGGTGCGCCTTGTAGAGCCGCCGGTAGAGCAGCGCCTCGAACAGCGCGCCCACCAGCGCCGCGGCGACGAAGGCCGCCGCGAGCGCGGGGTAGAAGCCCAGGCCGTAGCGGTTCATCAGCAGCGCCGCCGCGTAGCCGCCCACCATGGCGAAGCTGCCATGGGCCAGGTTCACGAAGTTCATCAGGCCCATCGTGATGGACAGGCCCACTGCTATGAGGAACAGGAGCATGCCGTAGGCCACTCCGTCGAAGATCACGATCGCCATGGGGATCCGTTCACAAGTCCGCCGGGCGCGCGCTCAAGGGGCGGCCTTGGCCGGGTCCTTCACGCGCTCGAACTGGTCGAACTCCACGTTGACGAGCTTGCCGTTCACGCGTTCGGTCTTGCGGATGTAGACGGTCTGCACGATGTCGCGCGTGGCGGCGTCGATCTCCACCGGGCCGCGCGGGCTCTCGAACTGCAGGCCCTTGAGGGCTTCCATGACCTTCTCGCCGCGGGTGTCGCCCTGGGTCTTGGCCAGCGCGGCCTCGATGGCCGAGAGCGCGTCGTAGGCCGAGACGGCGAAGTAGCTCGGGCGCATGGCCTTGCCGAACTGGGCCTCGAAGTCCTTCACGAACTTCTGGTTCTTGGCCGAGGGGTGCGCATAGGAGTAGTGGTGGCTGGTGACCAGGCCCAGGGCCACGTCGCCGGTGGCGTCGAGGTAGCTGTCGTCGGTGGCTTCGCCGGTGGCGAAGAGCTGGATGCCGGCGGCCTCCATGCCGCGCTCCTTCCACACCTTCAGGAAGGCCGGCGGCATCACGCCCGAGGGGAAGAAGAAGAACACCGCCTGCGGCTTGGCGTCCTTGATGCGCTGCACGTAGGCCGAGAAGTCGGGGTTGTTCATGGGCGTGCGCAGCTCGCCGGCGATCTGGCCGCCGCCGGCCGTGAAGGCCTTCTTGAACGCGGTCTCGGCATCGACGCCCGAGGCGTAGTCGGCGACCACGGTGTAGACGTTGTTCACGCCCTTGCGCAGCAGCCAG
>NZ_MKSS01000281.1:0-1592 GCF_001897365.1 Hydrogenophaga sp. 70-12 | reverse complement strand
CGACGATGGCCTCGGCGAAGCCCTCGACGTTGTCGCCCATCACCTTGATCGGGAAATGGGTGGGGTAGGTGATGAGCGACTGCTCGGGCGGGATGTCGGGTGGCGTGTCCATGGCGTGGCCTCAGAGGGATTGCTCGGCCACGGCGCGCTGGTAGGCGGCCAGCAGGCGCGCGCCCACCGGGCCGGGCTGGCCATTGCCCACCGGGCGGCCGTCGAGCGTGGTGATGGGCAGCACCTCCTTGGTGGCCGAGGACAGCAGCAGCTCGTCGGCGGCGAGCACCTCGTCGCGCGACACGCGGCGCAGCTCGAAGGGGATGCCGTTGTCGCGGCAGATCGACTCGATCAGGCCATAGCGGATGCCTTCCAGCACCAGGTGGTCCTTGGGCGGCCCCATCACGGTGCCGTTCTTCACCACCCAGACGTTGCTGGCCGCGGCCTCGCTGAGGAAGCCGTCGCGGAACATCACGGTCTCCAGCGCGCCGGCGTCGGCGCTGATCTGGCGCGCGAACACCGCGCCCAGCAGGCTGGTGCTTTTGATATGGGCCTTCTGCCAGCGGAAGTCGTCGGCTGTCACGCAGGCCACGCCGTTGGCGCGCTGCTCGGCGCTGGGCAGCTTCATCTCGCCGGCCATCACGAATACCGTGGGCGTCAGGCCCGGCACCATCACGTGGTCGCGCGGCGCCACGCCGCGCGTGACCTGCAGGTAGATCAATTGGTTGGCCACGCCCGCGGCCTGGCGGTCGGCGATCAGCCGGCGCGCGATCGCCAGCCATTCGTCGCGCGTGTGGGGGTTGGCGATGCGCAGCTCGCGCAGCGAGCGGTCCAGCCGGTCCATGTGCTCGGTGAAGCGGAAGATCCGTCCGCTGTAAGCCGGCAGCACCTCGTAGACGCCATCACCGAAGATGAAGCCGCGATCGAGCACGCTGATGCGCGCGTCGCGCAGGGCGGTGTAGTCGCCGTTGAGAAAGCAGAGCGAATCGGGCAGGGGAGGGTTCATGAGGGGATTATCCGGCCGGGTGTTTTCGCCCGCGCGTGACCGCTCCCGAGCCTTGACTGGCCCATCGGGTTTCTACGTATAATCAATGGCTTTGCGAACCTGACCGGTCCGTCATCTCTCCGTCAACCGCGTTGTCGACCCATGCTGACTGCCAAGCCGACGCCGCCCCTGACCGATGACCCCGGAGATGGGGCGCAAGAACCCGAATTCAAGCCGTTGACGCGCGAGGAAGCGCGGCAATGGCGCGCCAGCCAGCCGGGGCTATCGCTCTGGCGGCTGGTGGGGGTGCAGTGGCTGGTGGGGCTGCTCGCCGCCGCGGTTGCCGCGTTGCTCACGCAACGGGGCTCTGTCGCGGTGTCGGTCCTGTACGGCGCGGCAACGGTGGCGATCCCTTCGGCCCTCATGGCCTACGGATTGACCTCCAGCGCCTTGTCCCGGCTCTCGTCGGGCTTTGCGCAGGCCGCGCTGGTCGGTTTCCTGTTCTGGGAGGGCGTGAAAGTCCTGCTGTCGGTGGCTCTGCTGGCCGCGGCGGTCTGGATCCTGCCCGAGCCGAACTGGATCGGGCTGCTGATCGGGCTGGTGTTGGTTCTCAAGG
>NZ_MKSS01000280.1:8685-16932 GCF_001897365.1 Hydrogenophaga sp. 70-12 | reverse complement strand
GTGTAGAGGTTGGCCGCCGCGAACACGTCGGCCCAGAAGGGGCCGAACTGGTTGACGTAGTTGTTGTAGGGCTCGTTCTGCTTGACCACCGTGCCGATGACCGAGGCGATGCAGATCACCGTCAGCAGCGACACGGCAAAGCGCATCGACGACAGCAGCTCGACCCAGTCGCTCAGGCGCCGCGGGGCGGAGCGCAATTCCAGGCCTTGGGTGGAGACGGTCATGGGAGAAACACGTGGGGGCAGAAAAAAAGGCGCGTCCCGTACGGACAGCGCCCTATCAGATGGCATTCATGGCCGGCGGTTCAATTCATCGAGCGACGGGGCCGCATTGTGGGGCCAAACATCACTTGGTGCTTATATCCCAGGCGGGCCGAAGGGGCGCGGCCAGGGCCGCGCCACGCGCTTCAGCGCAGACCGGCGATGTAGTCGGACACCGCCTTGATCTCGCGGTCGGTCATCTTGGCGGCCACGCCGGCCATTTGCGGGTTGTTGGCGCGCGAGCCGTCGCGGAAGTGGCGCAGCTGCGTTTCGGTGTATTCGGCGTGCTGGCCGGCGATGTGCGGGAACTGCGAGGGAATGCCCGCGCCGTTCGGGCTGTGGCAGCCCGCGCAGGCGGCGATGCCGCGGTCGGCCAGGCCGCCGCGGTAGATGCGCTCACCCAGCTTCACCAGTTCGGCATCGGAGGCAAAGCCCTCCTTGGCTTTCTGCGAGGCCAGCCAATAGGCGATGTTGCGCATGTCGTCGTCGGACAGCGAGGCCGCCATGCCCTGCATGATCGCGTTCTTGCGCTTGCCGGACTTGTATTCCTGCAGCTGCTTGATGAGGTACTCGGGATGCTGCTGCGCAAGCTTGGGATTGGCCGGCGTGGTGGAATTGCCGTCCGCCGCGTGGCAGGCCACGCACACGGCGCCATAAGAGGCGGAGCCCTTGGCGAGGTCGGGCTTGGCCGACTGCGCGTGCGCGCTCAGGGACAGGGCGGCGGCCGCGGCAGCGACCAGGAGGGAGGCATGCAATTTCATGTCGGGCTGTCGGTGCGGTCGACGAATACGTGGGGCGCCTGGACCCCGTTCGGGGCGCTCGGCTGGACAAAACCCGCGGATTTTACAATGCGCTCCCAAACTGGCTCCCAATGACCCACGACCTCACTGCGGACCCCGGCCGCGACCCACGACTGGCGAACGGCTGGCTGCACACCGCCCGCTTCCTTACCACCGCCCCCCAACTGGAGCATCTGCCGGCCCTCGAGGTGCCGGAGATCGCCTTCGTCGGACGCTCGAACGCGGGCAAGTCCACCGCCATCAACACCCTCACCCAGCAAAAGCGCCTGGCTTTCGCCTCGAAGACGCCTGGGCGCACGCAGAGCATCAACCTGTTCTCCCTGGGCAAGCAGGGCGCCACCGACGCCGTGCTGGCCGACCTGCCCGGCTACGGCTACGCGGCCGTGCCGCGCGAGGCCAAGATCCGCTGGCAGCGCGTGATGGCCAACTACCTGCTCACCCGCCCCAACCTGGTGGCGGTGGTGCTGCTGGTGGACCCGCGCCTGGGCCTGACCGAACTCGACGAGGCCCTGCTGGAGGCCATCCGCCCGCGCGTGGAGCAGGGCCTGAAGTTCCTGCTGCTGCTCACCAAGGCCGACAAGCTCACGCGCACCGAGGCCAACAAGGCCTTGTCGATCGCCAAGCTGCAGTCGGCCGGCGGCGAAGCGCGGCTGTTCTCCGCGCTGAAGAAGCAGGGCCTGGACGAGGTGGCCATGCTGCTGTGGCGCTGGACGCATGAGCCGCCCAGCGGCGCCGCCCCCGAGGCCGACACCGACGAGCCGGACGAGGTGGCCTGAAGGCCGCGACTAGAACAGATAGAAGGGTGGCGCGCCCGGCGGGCGCGTCTTGAACCGCTTGTGCACCCAGTAGTACTGCTCGGGCGCCTCGGCGATGAAGCCTTCGAGCCGGCGGTTCATCTCGGCGGTGTCGGCGGTCACGTCGCCTGTGGGGTAGTCGGCCCAGGGCGAATGCACCGTGACCTCGTAGCCATCGGGCACCAGCCGCGCCGTCACCGGCACCACCTGCGCGCCGCCCAGGCGCGCCAGACGCGGCAGCGAGGTGAGCGTGGCCGCCGGCACGCCGAAGAAGGGCACGAAGACCGCGTCGCGCTCGCCATGGTCCATGTCGGGCAGCAGGTACAGCGGCAGGCCCTCGCGCAGGGCCGTGGCCAGGGCGCGCAGGCCCTGGCGCTTGCCCACCACGTGCGGGTTGCCGAAACGCTGCCGGCCCTCGGCCATCCAGCGGTCCACGTCGGCGTTGAGCTGCTCGGCGTACAGGCCGCAGAAGCGGCGCGACAGGTGCGCGGTCAGCGCCGTCCAGCCGGCGTCCATGCCCACGAAATGGGGCGCGAAGATCACCGTGGGCGCCTGGCCCTCCAGGGCCTCGAGGTCGCCGCGCAGCAGCAGGCGGCGCTTGACCACGTGGCCGGGGGCTTCCCACAGCCAGCCGCGGTCCAGCCAGGCCTGGGCGAAGAACACGAAATGGCGCCGGATGGCGGCGTCGCGCTCGGCCTCGGAATGGTCGGGAAAGCAGGCGGCCCAGTTGGTGCGGGCGATGCGCCGCCGCCGCGTGGCCACCACGTGCAGCAGGCTGCCCAGCGCCCAGCCCAGGGCACGCACCCAGGGCAGCGGCAGGCGCGCCAGCAGGCGCATGAGGCCCAGGCCCAGCCGGTTGCTCAGCCGTGCCGGCGGTCCGGTGTCGGGGGCGGGCGCGGGGGACGGGGTGGAGGTCGGCATCAGCGCGGCGGCTTGTAGCGGTCGTACGACCACAGGTACTGGGCGGGCGATTCTCGCACCAGGGATTCCATGGCCGCGTTGACGGCGGCGGCCGCGGCCTGCGGGTCGGCCGGCAGCGGCTCGGCCAGCGGCCGCACGTGCACCACGTAGCCCTGGCCCCAGGGCAGGCGCTCGCCCCAGCTCAGCAGCACCTGGGTGTCGCCCGAGCGCGCCAGCCGGGCCGACAGGGTCATGGTGTAGGCCTCGCGCCCGAAAAACGGCGCCCAGGTGCCCAGGCCCTTGGGCGGCACCTGGTCCGGCAGCAGGCCCACGGCCTCGCCCGACTTCAGCGCCTGCACCAGCTGGCGCACCCCCGACAGGGTGGTGGGCGCCGTGCGCAGGCCGGGGCGCTCGCGCGAGTGGTCCACCAGCGCGCGCAGCCAGGGTTGGCGCGCGGGACGGAACAGCACGGTCATGGGCCGGCGGGCGCCGAAGCGCGCGGCGTAGGCCTGGGCGGTGATCTCGAAGCAGCCCAGGTGGGGGGTGAGGAACAGCAGGCCGCGCCCGGCGGCCGACGCGGCCTCGATGTGCTCGGCGCCGTCCCAGCGCACCGGCGCCGGCGCGCCCAGCCACAGCCGGGGCAGTTCGGCGACCAGCTTGCCGGCCTCGGCCACCGAGCGCCAGGCCACGCCCGGCGGCATGCCCGCCTGTCGGGCGTTGGCCAGCAGCCGCCGCCGGTAGCGCGGCGACAGCAGGAAACTCAGCCAGCCCAGGACCACCCCCGCGCCGTGCAACAGGGGCAGGGGCAGGCGGCTGCCCAAGGCAAACAAAAGACGGATCAGCGTGACCAAGTGGGGGACGCCAGCGGGGCCGGCTGAACTAGAATCGCCGGATCGCCGAGTTGATGAACTGATTGCGGGGCGATTCACAAATACCGCTAAAGCGTTCGCCGACTTCTGACAGACCGGCAAACGCCGATCCGACAACCTCAGGAGTTTAAATGGCGAGCGACTTCCTCTTCACGTCCGAATCCGTGTCCGAAGGCCACCCCGACAAGGTGGCGGACCAGATCTCCGACGCCATCCTCGACGCGATCTTCGAACAGGACCCGCGCAGCCGCGTGGCCGCGGAGACCCTGACCAACACCGGTCTCGTGGTGCTGGCCGGCGAGATCACCACCAACGCCCACGTCGACTACATCCAGGTCGCGCGCGACACCATCAAGCGCATCGGCTACGACAACACCGAATACGGCATCGACTACAAGGGCTGCGCGGTGCTCGTGGCCTACGACAAGCAGTCCAACGACATCGCCCAGGGCGTGGACCACGCCTCCGACGACCACCTCAACATCGGTGCCGGCGATCAGGGCCTGATGTTCGGCTACGCCTGCGACGAGACGCCCGAGCTCATGCCCGCGCCGATCTACTACGCGCACCGTCTGGTCGAGCGCCAGGCGCAGCTGCGCAAGGACGGCCGCCTGCCCTTCCTGCGTCCGGACGCCAAGAGCCAGGTGACCATGCGCTATGTGGACGGCAAGCCGCACAGCATCGACACCGTGGTGCTGTCCACCCAGCACTCGCCCGACCAGAGCGAGACGCCCACCAAGATGAAGGCCAGCTTCAACGAAGCCATCATCGAGGAGATCATCAAGCCGGTGCTGCCCAAGGAGTGGCTCAAGGACACCAAGTACCTGATCAACCCCACCGGCCGCTTCGTCATCGGCGGCCCGCAAGGCGATTGCGGCCTGACCGGCCGCAAGATCATCGTCGACACCTACGGCGGCGCCTGCCCGCACGGCGGTGGCGCGTTCTCGGGCAAGGACCCGTCCAAGGTGGACCGCTCGGCCGCCTACGCCGCACGCTACGTGGCCAAGAACATCGTGGCCGCGGGCCTGGCCAAGCAGTGCCAGATCCAGGTCGCCTACGCCATCGGCGTGGCGCGCCCCATGAACGTGACCGTCTACACCGAAGGCACCGGCGTCATCCCCGACGAGCAGATCGCCCAGCTGGTGCAGGAGCATTTCGACCTGCGCCCGAAGGGCATCATCCAGATGCTGGATCTGCTGCGCCCCATCTACGCCAAGACCGCCGCCTATGGCCACTTCGGCCGCGAGGAGCCGGAGTTCACCTGGGAAAAAACCGACAAGGCCGCCACGCTGCGCGCCGCGGCTGGGCTCAAGTGAGCCCGGCGATCGCGCCGCGGTGTGAGCAAAAACCCCGCAGCGCCGGCCTGAAGTAAGCCGAAACGCCTCACATACAGCCCCGCCGGCGAGAGCCCGCGGGGCTTTTTCGTGCGGAAATGCGCTGGAAACACCCCGCTATTGCTCGGCGGGCTGGCTGAATTTTTCCGTTCGGCGTCCGATATCCACCGGCAAGGACCCCTTTTTTCCGAGCCAACCGTACCGGAGCCTTCATGGAGATCGACCTGCCCCTCACCGGCCCCGCCGGCGACAGCGCCAGCGCCCAGTGCCTGTTCGACCAGGCGCCGTGCGGCCTCGTCGCGCTGGACGCCGAGCTGCAGTGCCTGCGCGCCAATGGCACCCTGCTGCGCTGGCTCGGCCATGCCGACGCGCCCGCGCAGGCCCTGGCGGGGCTGTTCGAACCGGCCGACCACGGCAGCCAGCAGCAGGCGCGCCTGCACCTGGACCTGCTGCGCCAGACGGGTGAGCCGCAGACGCTGGACGTGAGCCTGCGCCGCGCCGACGGCAGCGTGTTCCGCGCCCGCCTCAGCTCCACGGCCGTGCGCGACGCCGATGGCCATTTCCTGCACAGCAGCAGCCTGGTGATGCCCGCGCCCGAACCCGTGGCGCCCGCGGCCGCCGCCTCGCCCGCCGAGGCGCTGTTGCGCGGCGTCATCGACCGCGTTCCCGCGCGCCTGGCCTACTACGACAAGGACCTGATCTGCCGCTTCGCCAACCTGGCGCACGCGGCGCGCTATGGCAAGCGACCCGAGCAGGTGGTGGGCTCGCACCTGAGCGAGGTGGTGCGCCCCGATCTGCTGCCCGAAATCCTGCCGCGCGTGGCCGCCGCCCTCAGCGGCGAGCGCCAGAGCTTCGAGGCCGAGCGCCTGGACGCCGCCGGCCAGCGCTGCTACTTCGAGATTCACTACATCCCCGACCAGCAGGGCGACGAGGTCAAGGGCCTGCTGATCGAGCTGCACGACATCAGCGAGCGCCGCCGCACCGAGGAGCTGGTGCTCCACGCCAACCGCGACCTCGAGGACCGCGTGCGCGAGCGCACCACCGAGCTCTACGAAAGCGAGCAGCGCTACCGCCTGATGGTCGATGCGCTGCAGGACTACTGCATCTACTTCATCGACGACGCCGGCCGCATCACCGAATGGACCGAAAGCGCGCAGCGCCTGCACGGCCACCCGCGCCCGCAGATCCTGGGCCAGCGCTTCGACACGCTGATGAGCAGCGACAACGCGGGCGAGGACGAGGTCGACGCGGGCCAGGTGCTGCGCCTGGCCAAGTCGCACGGCCAATGGGAGTCGCGCGGCTGGCGGCTGCGCTCGGACGGCTCGCGCTTCTGGGCCCACACCGTGGTCACCGCGCTGCGCAACCAGCAGGGCGAGCTGCGCGGCCTGTCGTGCATCACGCGCGACATGACCGCGGCCAAGAACCTCGAGGACGTGATGAACGACCTCAACCGCGAACTGGAAAAGCGCGTGGCCGAGCGCACGCGCCAGCTGGTGGCCGCCAACAAGGACCTCGACGTCTTCTCGCACATGGTCTCGCACGACCTGCGCGCGCCGCTGCGACACATCAGCAGCTTCACCAGCCTGCTCAACGAGCAGCTCGGCGAGTCCGACGAGCCCATGGTCCAGCAGTGCCTGCAGTCCATCGGCAAGTCGACCAAGCGCATGAGCCAGATGATCGAGGGCCTGCTGGAGTACGCGCGCCTGGGCCGCGTCGCCATCGAGTCGCAGCCCGTGCCGCTGAGCCCGCTGCTGCACGGCGTGGTGGCGCACCTGCGCCAGGAGAACGCTCAGCGCCAGATCGAGTGGGTCATCGACCCTGATCTGCCCATGGTGCGCGGCGATGCCATGCTGCTGGCCCAGGCCTGGGGCAACCTGCTGGACAACGCGGTGAAGTACACGCGCAAGCACCCCAAAGCGCGCATCGAGGTGGGCTGCAAGGTCAACCCGGTGGGCGGGCACATGTTCTACGTCAGCGACAACGGCGCCGGCTTCGACCTGGAAAAGGCGCACAACCTGTTCGTGATGTTCCAGCGCCAGCACCACTCGATGGATTTCGAGGGCAACGGCACCGGACTGGCATTGACGCAGCGCATCATCGAGCGCCACGACGGCCGCATCTGGTGCGAGACCGCGCCGGGCCGCGGCTGCACCTTCTACTTCACCCTGCCCTTCGACGGCGCGGAGCCTGCCCCGGCGTTCACCGTCTCGGCCATGGCCGCGCTGGCGGCCTGAGCGCCTGCCCCCACGGGCAGCGGCCGGGATAATCCCCGGCCATGCCCGCTTCCCCCTCCCTGTTCGACCTCGGCGCGCGCACGGCCCTCGTCACCGGCGCCGCGCGTGGCCTGGGCCGCGCCATCGCCGGCGCCCTGGCCGCGCACGGCGCGCGCGTGTGGCTGGGCGGGCGCGACGCGGCCGCCCTGACCGCGGCGGCCGAGGCCATCGGCCCGAACGCCCGCGCCCTGCCCTTCGACGTGTCCGACCACGCGGCCGCCAGCGCCGCCGTGGCGCGCGTGCTGGCCGAGTCCGGCCGCCTGGACATCGTGGTCAACGCCGTGGGCCAGCGCCGCCGCGAACCGCTGCAGGCCTTGCCCGCCCAGGCCCTGCGCGACATGCTCGAGTCCAACCTGGTGGCCGCCTGGCACCTGTGCCGCGAGGCCGCCGAGCCCATGCGGCGGCAGGGCCACGGGCGGCTGATCAACATCACCTCCATCGCCGGCCCGCTGGCGCGCGCCGGCGACGCGGCCTACACCACCAGCAAAGGCGGCCTGGAGGCCATGACGCGCGCGCTGGCGGCCGAACTGGGGCCGCATGGCATCACGGCCAACGCCATCGCCCCCGGTTACTTCGCCACCGAAACCAACGCGGCCATGGTGAACGACCCGGGCGTGGCCGACTGGCTGCGCCAGCGCACCTCCGTCGGCCGCTGGGGCCGGCCCGAGGAGATCGCCGCCGCCGCGGTGTTCCTGGCTTGCGACGCCGCCAGCTACGTCACCGGCCAGGTGGTGGCCGTGGACGGCGGCTACCTCGCGCACTTCTGAGCGCCGCCGCGTGGCGGCCCCGCCACGCGCGCCGCGCGTTCGATCACCAAGGCGTCGCGCGGCGCCATCCACCCCCCGTTTCCGACCTTTATCCCCTTCGACGGCGGCCGATTCTCCGCAGCACAGTTCCCTTCATTTCTAGGAGCCGCCATGCGTGTGAATCTCCCCGTGTCGCAGCGCGAGTACCCACTCGCCGAACGGATGACGCTGCTGTCCACCACCGACACCGACAGCCGCATCACCTACGTCA
>NZ_MKSS01000280.1:0-8666 GCF_001897365.1 Hydrogenophaga sp. 70-12 | reverse complement strand
CCGCAAGGACGGCGACCACTACTGGGTGCGCGCCAACGTGACGCCGCTGCACCGCGACGGCCGGCTCAGCGGTTACCTCTCGGTGCGCACCACGCCCTCGCGCGCCGAGATCGACGAGGCCGAGCACTGGTACGCGCGCTTTCGCGAGGGCCGGGCCGCGGGCCACGGCTTTCGCCAGGGCCTGCTGGTGCGCACCGGCCCGCTGGCCTGGCTGGCCTGGGACCGCACGCTGGGCACCGGCGCGCGCGCCGCGCTGCCGCTGGCGCTGTGCGCCGCCGCGGGCTGGGCGCCGCTGCTGGCCGGCGTGCCCGCCGGCGCGGGCGCGCTGGCCCTGCTGGCCGCGCAGGCCAGTGCGCTGGCGCTGGGCCTGGCCTGGTACCGCGCGCAGTTCGGGCGCCCGCTGCGCGAGCTGGGCGAGTACGCCCAGGCCCTGTCCTGCGGCCAGATGCCACCGCCCCACACGGCGCGGCGCCTGGACGCCATCGGCCGGCTGCAGCGCTCGCTGAACCAGGCGGCGCAGAACATGAAAGCCCTGGTCGACGACGTCGGCATCCGCGCCGCGCGCGTGGCCGCGGCCAGCCAGCAGATCGCCACCGGCAACGACGACCTCAACCACCGAACCGACCAGGCCGCGGCCTCGCTGCGGCAGACGGCGGCCTCCATGGACGAGCTCTCGGGCAGCATCCAGCGCAACACGCGGGCCGCGCAGCTCGCCGCGGCGCGCGTGCGCGAAGCGTCCGAGGTCGCCCTGGCGGGCGGCCACGCGGTCAAGGACGTGGTCGGCACCATGGACGGCATCGCCCGCTCGAGCCAACGCATGGGCGAGATCATCGGCGTGATCGACGCCATCGCCTTCCAGACCAACATCCTGGCGCTCAACGCCGCCGTGGAGGCGGCGCGCGCGGGCGAGCAAGGCCGCGGCTTCGCCGTGGTGGCCGCCGAGGTGCGCGGCCTGGCCCAGCGCAGCGCCGATGCCGCGCACGAGATCCGCGCCCTGATCGCGCAGGCCATCGACACGGTGGAGGCGGGCGTGCGCAAGGTCGACGCCGCGGGCGAGACCATCTCGCGCACCAGCGGGCGCGTGAGCGACGCCCACGCGCTGATCGACGAGATGGGCGCCGCCGCCACACACCAGGCCAACCGCGTGGCCGAAGTCGGCCAGGCCATGGCCGAACTCGATCAGCTGACCGCGCGCAACGCCGCCCTGGTGGAAGAGCTGCTGGCCGCCGCGCACAGCCTGCGCGGCGAGGCCAGCCGCCTGGACGCGGCCGTGGGCGTGTTTGCCTAGGCCGTGCCGGCCTGGGTGTCCGCCCCCTCGGGCCCGCCCGGTCCGAGCAGGCGGCCATGCCAGCGGTCGATCTTCACGAACTGCCCGCCTTCGATCAGCAGGCCGATGTGCCGCGCGATGGTCTCGCGCCGCGTGCCCAGCATGCGCGCCAGCTCGGTGTGGCTGGGGATGCGGAAGGCCGCGCGGCCTTCCTCGTGCGCGATGAGGCGCAGCGCCTCGCCGAGCTGGGCCGTGACGTTGCCGCCGCGTGGCACGCGCGACCAGTCGGCCAGGTTGTCGACGTAGCGCGCCAGGGCCTGGAACAGGCAGCGGCGGAAAGCCCGGTCGCCCATGGCGATCTCATCGACCAGCCGCACCGGGATCTCGCAGACCCGCGCCGGCGTGATGGCCACCAGCGTGAGCGCGGCGGGCTGGCGGTACAGGTTGTTGAGCCCGGCCACCTGTCCCTTGCCCAGCAGGCAGACCGGCCGCTTCTCGCCGCGCGCCGCGCGCCGCAGGCCCTGGAACAGGCCCAGCTTGACCACTTTTACGCTGAGCGAGCGCAAGCCCTGCTCCTCGATCTGCCCGCCCAGGGGCACGGCTCGCTCGACGATCTGACCTTGCAAGGCGGCGATGCGCTCGGCCGGCAGGCTGGAGACGATGCAGCGCTGGCGCGTCGAGCAAAGGTCGCAGCGGCCACCGGCGGACGTGGCGGCCTTGGTCATGGCGTGGGCAGACATGGCCGCGATTGTTGACTCGGCCCAGCACGCGCGCTACGACTTTTGTGGCACCCCGGTGTGCGTTCGATCACTAAGGCAGCGGGATCGCCCCCATGAATGCCGCCGCTGGCGCCATGATGGTCCGGGGAAGGTCGTGCCGACCCGGCCTGGCGCCGGCGGCGCGGCCGGGTTTCCGCCCGCGAGGGCCCACCTGGCGTCCCGGCGGGGACGGTGCCATGCTTGCATCAGACATCGGCTTTGAGAATCTCGGTTCGTGGCTGCAGGTGCTGCAGCGCATCGTCGAACACAGCGCCAACATGGTCGTCATCACCGACCGCGATCAGCGCATCCGCTGGGTCAACCGCGCCTACTCGGCCGTCACCGGCTGGCCACTCGACGAGGTGCAGGGCAAGCGCGCCAGCGAGTTCCTGCACGGCCCGCTGACCAGCCAGCGCGCCACCGCGCAGCTCAAGACCGCGCTGTCGGGCGGGCGCGCGGTGTCGGGCGTCGAACTGGTGAACTACCGCAGGGACGGCCAGGCCTACACGGTGCTGCTCAACATCGAGCCCATCCACGACGGGCATGGCAACGTGGCGGCCTTCTTCTCGATCCAGACCGACATCAGCGAGCGCAAGCGCCTGGAGCTGGCCAACGCCAGCCTGCAGCGCCACCTGGACGCGGCGCAGAAGCTCGCGCGCCTGGGTCGCGTGGAGTACGACCACGAGAGCGCGCGCACGCGCTGGTCGAACGAGGTTTTCGAGCTGCTGGACCGCGCGCCCGACGACGCGCCGCACGACTTCGCCGAGCTGATGGAGGCCGTGCCGCCCGAGCGGCGCGAGGGCCTGCGCCACAAGCTCGCGCAATCGCTGCGCACCGGCGAGGCCTTCGACGAGGAGTTCCCGCTGCTCAGCGCCCAGGGACAGCGGCGCTGGGTGCGCTGTCGCGGCATCCCGGACTTCACCGGCGAGGGCTACCGCCTGCCGGCCACCTGGACGGTGCAGGACGTGACCGTCTACTACGAGCTGCTGGAGGAGCGCCAGCGCACCAACGAAACCTTGAACCGCGTGGTCGGCGAGCGCACGCGCCAGCTCGAGGAGGCCAACCGCACGCTCACCGACTTCTCGCACGCCATCTCGCACGACTTGAAGAAGCCGATCCGCCACATGGTGAGCTTCGCCGAGATCCTGCAGAGCATGCTGGACGCCGGCGACCTGGAGCAGGCCCGGCTGTACGGCGAGAAGGTGCGCGCCGCCGGCCGCCACCTGCAGACCCTGGTGGAGGCGCTGCTGCGCTTCTCGCGCCTGGGCCGCCACGCGGTGGACAAGCAGCCCCTGGCCCTCCGTCAGACGATCGAGCCGCTGGTGGCGGAGGCCCTGGCCACGCACCCCGAGCGGCGCATCGAGTTCAGCGGCCTGGACAGCCTGCCCGTGGTGATGGCCGACCCAGTGCTGATCCACGAGGTCTGGGTCAACCTGATCGACAACGCCGTGAAGTACTCCGCCCAGCGCGATCCCGCGCGCATCGCCTTCGGCTGCCGCGAGGAGGCCGCGGGCTGGGACGTCTGGATCCAGGACAACGGGCGCGGCTTCGACCCCAGCCAGCACGAGCGCATCCTGCAGATGTTCGGCCGCGCCTGCGAAGATCCCGAGATCGCGGGCGACGGCATCGGCCTGGCGCTCACCCAGCAGATCGTCGACAGCCACGGCGGGCGGCTGTGGGGCGCATCCGCGCCGGGCGAGGGCGCGACCTTCCACGTCTGGCTGCCCAAGCCCGCCGCACCCTGAACCGGGCCCCGGGCCACCGCCCGGCCGGCACGGGCGGTTCTTGAAACCGTCACACCCGCCCTTATCATTAGCACTCGCTGGCGCCGAGTGCTAACATCCGCGCCCGTGCCCCGGTTCCAAGCCGGGGCCCCCTTTTTCCCCTAGCCCTCTTTTCCATTCAGGAGATGCAATGAAACTTCAGCCTCTCGGCGACCGCGTGGTCGTCAAGCGCGTCGACAGCGAAACCAAGACCGCCTCGGGCATCGTCATCCCCGACGCCGCTGCCGAGAAGCCCGATCAGGGCGAAGTCCTGGCCGTGGGCCCGGGCAAGACCGGTGACGACGGCAAAGTCCGCGCCCTGACCGTCAAGGTGGGCGACCGCGTGCTGTTCGGCAAGTACAGCGGCCAGACCGTCAAGGTCGACGGCGACGAGTTGCTCGTCATGAAGGAAGACGACCTGTTCGCGGTCGTCGTGAAGTAATTCCCCTCCCCCCTGATTCGTACTGAAGGAGCCAAACATGGCAGCAAAAGACGTGGTTTTCGGCGGTGACGCCCGTGCGCGCATGGTCGAGGGTGTGAACATCCTGGCCAACGCCGTCAAAGTGACCCTGGGCCCCAAAGGCCGCAACGTGGTGCTCGAGCGCTCGTTCGGCGCCCCCACCGTCACCAAGGACGGTGTCTCGGTCGCCAAAGAGATCGAACTGAAGGACAAGCTCCAGAACATGGGCGCGCAGATGGTCAAGGAAGTCGCTTCCAAGACCAGCGACAACGCCGGTGACGGCACCACCACCGCCACCGTGCTGGCCCAGGCCATCGTGCGCGAAGGCATGAAGTACGTGGCCGCCGGCATGAACCCCATGGACCTCAAGCGCGGCATCGACAAGGCCGTCGTGGCCCTGACCGAGCAGCTGAAGAAGGCCTCCAAGGCCACCACCACCAGCAAGGAAATCGCCCAGGTCGGCGCCATCTCCGCCAACTCCGACGAGTCCATCGGCAAGATCATTGCCGACGCCATGGACAAGGTCGGCAAGGAAGGCGTGATCACCGTGGAAGACGGCAAGTCGCTGGACAACGAACTCGACGTCGTCGAAGGCATGCAGTTCGACCGCGGCTACCTGTCGCCCTACTTCATCAACAACCCCGAGAAGCAGGCCGCCCTGCTGGACAACCCCTTCGTTCTGCTCTTCGACAAGAAGATCAGCAACATCCGCGATCTGCTGCCCGTGCTGGAGCAAGTCGCCAAGGCCGGCCGTCCGCTGCTGATCATCGCCGAGGAAGTCGAGGGCGAAGCCCTGGCGACCCTGGTGGTCAACACCATCCGCGGCATCCTGAAGGTTGTGGCCGTCAAGGCGCCGGGCTTCGGCGACCGCCGCAAGGCCATGCTGGAAGACATCGCCATCCTCACCGGCGGCAAGGTCATCGCTGAAGAAGTGGGCCTGACGCTCGAGAAGGTGACCCTGGCCGACCTGGGCCAGGCCAAGCGCATCGAAGTGGGCAAGGAAAACACCACCATCATCGACGGCGCCGGCGCCGCGGCCGACATCGAGGCCCGCGTCAAGCAGATCCGCATCCAGATCGAGGAAGCCACCAGCGACTACGACCGCGAGAAGCTGCAAGAGCGCGTGGCCAAGCTGGCCGGCGGCGTGGCCGTGATCAAGGTCGGCGCTGCCACCGAGGTCGAGATGAAGGAGAAAAAGGCCCGCGTGGAAGACGCGCTGCACGCCACCCGTGCCGCCGTGGAAGAAGGCATCGTGGCCGGTGGCGGCGTGGCACTGCTGCGCGCCCGCCAGGCCGCTGGCGCCATCAAGGGCGACAACGCCGACCAGGACGCCGGCATCAAGCTGATCCTCAAGGCCATCGAAGCCCCGCTGCGCGAGATCGTGGCCAACGCCGGCGGCGAGCCGAGCGTGGTGATCAACGCCGTGCTGGGTGGCAAGGGCAACTACGGCTTCAACGCCGCCAACGACACCTACGGCGACATGATCGAGATGGGCATCCTGGACCCGACCAAGGTGACCCGCACCGCGCTGCAGAACGCCGCGTCCGTCGCTTCGCTGATGCTCACGACCGAGTGCATGGTCGCCGAGGCGCCGAAGGAAGACGCGCCGGCCATGCCCGGTGGCGGCATGGGTGGCATGGGCGACATGGGCGGCATGGGCATGTAATTGCTCCTTGCCTGAGGGCGCATGGCGGCGTTGCAGCCGCTTGCCGTGGCTCTGCCACCGTCAGCGCGGCTGCGCCTTGCCCTGCTCCCTCAGGCTGCGTCGTTGGAGCGTTTTGGCGTTCCTCGAAGCAGCCGGCCAAAAAAATCCCCGCGAGCGATCGCGGGGTTTTTCTTTTGGGGCCGCCGCTTGGTGCGGGGCTCAGACCATCAAGGCTTCGAGCTTGACCGTGTCGGCCGCGAAGGCGCGGATGCCTTCGGCGAGTTTTTCGGTGGCCATGGCGTCCTCGTTGAGCGCGTAGCGGAAGCCCGCCTCGTCGTAGCGCACGGGCGCGATGTCCAGGCGCTTCGCCGCCTCGGCGTCGAGCGCGCGCGACAGCGGCGCCTCGCTGGCCGCGAGCTGGGCCAGCAGCTCTGGGCTGATGGTGAGCAGGTCGCAACCCGCCAGCGCAGTGATCTGGCCCACGTTGCGAAAGCTCGCACCCATCACTTCCGTGGCCACGCCGTGGCGCTTGTAGAACTCGAAGATGCGGCGCACCGAGCGCACGCCGGGATCGTTGGCGCCGGCGTTGGCGGCCTCGTCCCATTGGGCGCCGGCCTGTTTCTTGTACCAGTCGTAGATGCGGCCCACGAAGGGCGAGATCAGGCGCACGCCGGCCTGGCCGCAGGCCACGGCCTGCGGGAAGGAGAACAGCAGCGTGAGGTTGGTGTGGATGCCTTCGCGCTCCAGTTGCTCGGCCGCGCGGATGCCTTCCCAGGTGGCGGCGATCTTGATCAGCACGCGTTCGCTGTCCACGCCCTCGGCGCGGTACAGGGCGATCAGCCGACGCGCGCGCTCAAGCGTGGCGGCGGTGTCGAAGCTCAGGCGCGCATCGACCTCGGTGGACACGCGGCCGGGAATGAGCTGGAGGATCTCGACGCCGAAGCGCACCAGCAGCCGGTTCATCAGCTCCACCTTGTCGGCCGCGCCGTGGCGCGCAATGGCCTCGGCCAGCAGCGGCGCGTACTCGGGCTTTTGCACCGCCTTCAGTACGAGCGAGGGGTTGGTGGTGGCGTCGCGCGGGGCGTAGGCCGCCAGTTGCCGAAAGTCGCCGGTGTCGGCGACCACGGTGGTGAACTGTTTGAGGGCGTCGAGCTGGTTCATGGGCGGATTATGGCGCCGCCAGGTAATAAAATTTCAGCCATTCGGACCACCTGGTAACACGCCATGCTCGACCGCATCAAGGCCTCGATGCCCTCGCTCGCCCCGGCCGAACAGCGCGTGGCCAAGCTCGTGCTGCAAGACCCGCGCAGTTTCGCCAGCCTGCCGGTGAGCGAGCTGGCCGAGCGCGCGCACGTGAGCAAGCCCACGGTGGTGCGCTTCTGCCGCAGCATGGGCTACGACGGCCTGTCGGATTTCAAGCTGAAGCTGGCAGGCACCGTGAGCGAGGGCGTGCCCTTCATCCACCGCAGCGTGGACGCCGACGACAAGACCAGCGACGTGATGGTCAAGCTCATCGACAACACCGTGGCGGCCTTTCTCAAGTACCGCAACGACGCCTCGCACCACGCGATCGAGCGCGCCGTGGATGCGCTCGTGGCCACGGGCAAGGCGCGCGGGCGCATCGAGTTCTACGGCGCGGGCAACTCGGGCATCGTCGCGCAGGACGCGCAGCACAAGTTCTTCCGCCTGGGCATCAACGCCGTGGCCTACAGCGACGGCCACATGCAGGTGATGGGCGCCTCGCTGCTGGGACCGGGCGACTGCCTGGTGATCGTGTCGAACTCGGGCCGCACGCGCGACCTGATGGATGCGGCCGACATCGCGCGCCGCCACGGCGCCACGGTGATCACCATCACCACCAGCGGCTCACCCCTGGCGCAGGCCGGACACATCCACCTGGCGGCCGACCACCCCGAGGGATACGACCGCTACAGCCCCATGACCTCGCGGCTGATGCACCTGATGGTGATCGACATCATGGCCACCTGCCTCGCGCTGCGCATCGGCGGCGCCAAGCTGCAGCCGCTGTTGCGCGAGATGAAGAACAACCTGCGCAACAAGCGCTACGCCTGAGCGTCAGATCCGCCCCTCCTCCACCGCGTGGCAGGCGATGCGGATGCCGCCGATGTCCTTCAGCACCGGGCGCTCGTGGCGGCAGCGGTCGTTGGCGTGCGGGCAGCGCGGGTTGAAGGCGCAGCCGCTCGGTGGGTTCAGCGGGTTGGGCACCTCGCCCTGCACCGGCGTGCGCGCCTTGCCGGTGTCGTGCATCTTGGGGATGGCGTCGAGCAGCATGCGCGTGTAGGGGTGGCGCGGGCTCTCGAACAGCGTGTGCTTGGGCGCCAGCTCCACCAGGCGGCCCAGGTACATCACGCCCACCTGGTCGCTCACATGGCGCACCACGGCCAGGTTGTGGCTGATGAACAGGTAGGTGAGGCCGCGCTCGCGCTGCAGGTCCTTCATGATGTTGAGCACCTGCGCCTGCACCGACACGTCCAGCGCGCTGGTGGGCTCGTCGCAGACCAGGAAGTCCGGCTGCGTGGCCAGGGCGCGCGCGATGGAAATGCGCTGGCGCTGGCCGCCGCTGAACTGGTGCGGGTACTTCAGGCTGTCGTGCGGGCTCAGGCCCACCGAGCGCAGCAGCTCATCGACGCGGTCGCGCAGCTTCGCCGCATCGGTTTCGATCTGGTGCTCGCGCAAAGGCTCGGCGATGATGTCCTGCACGCGCCAGCGCGGGTTCAGGCTGGCGTACGGGTCCTGGAAGATCATCTGGATG
>NZ_MKSS01000279.1:16401-24501 GCF_001897365.1 Hydrogenophaga sp. 70-12 | reverse complement strand
CGATGAAGGCCAGGGTGAGGTAGACCGCCATCGGGTCGTTCATGCCCGACTCGATCTCCAGCGTGGCGGCCACGCGCTCGTTGAGCCGAACGCCGGACGACTTCAGCAGCGCAAATACCGCCGCCGCATCGGTGGAGCCCACGATGGCGCCCACCAGCAGGGCCATGGGCCAGGACAGGGCCAGCAGCCAATGAGCCGCCGCGCCGGTGATGGCCGCGGACACCAGCACGCCCACCGTGGCGAGCAGCATGGAGGGCCTCAGGCCGGTGCGGAAGGTGGCCAGTTCGGTGCGCAGCCCGCCGTCCAGCAGGATCACGGCGAGCGCGACGTTGCCGACCCAGAAGGCCAGGCGGAAGTCGTTGAAGCTGAAACCGCCGGGCCCGTCCTTGCCGGCCAGCATGCCCGCGACCAGGAAGACCAGCAGCAGCGAGAAGCCGGCGCGCGTGGACACCACGCCGGCCAGCACGCTGACGAAGACCAGCGCGGCGGCGGCGAACAGCGGCAGGGAGAGGGCGTCGAGCAGGTGGTGCACGCCCGCACGCTAGCAGAAAGCGTGCACGCCGCTCAGCGGGTTGCACCGGGGCGCGCGGGCGCCCGGCTCAGGCGATTCAGTTGAACGCCGCGATGCCGGTGATCGCCCGGCCCAGGATCAGGGCGTGGATGTCGTGCGTGCCTTCGTAGGTGTTGACCACTTCGAGGTTGACCAGGTGGCGCGCCACGCCGAACTCGTCGCTGATGCCGTTGCCGCCCATCATGTCGCGCGCCAGGCGGGCGATGTCCAGGGCCTTGCCGCAGCTGTTGCGCTTGAGGATGGAGGTGAGCTCCACGGGCGCCGTCCCCTCGTCCTTGAGGCGGCCCAGGCGCAGGCAACCCTGCAGTCCCAGGCTGATCTCGGTCAGCATGTCGGCCAGCTTTTTCTGGATCAGCTGGTTGGCCGCGAGCGGGCGGCCGAACTGCTGGCGGTCCAGCACGTACTGGCGGGCGCGGAAGTAGCAGTCCTCGGCGGCGCCCAGCGCCCCCCAGGCGATGCCGTAGCGCGCGCTGTTCAGGCAGGTGAAGGGCCCCTTGAGGCCGCGCACCTCGGGGAAGGCGTTCTCTTCCGGCACGAAGACGTTGTCCATCACGATCTCACCGGTGATGGAGGCGCGCAGGCCCACCTTGCTGTGGATGGCGGGCGCGGACAGGCCCTTGGCGCCCTTTTCCAGGATGAAGCCGCGGATCGCGCCGTCGTCGTCTTTGGCCCAGACCACGAAGACATCGGCGATCGGGCTGTTGGTGATCCACATCTTGGCGCCCGACAGGCTGTAGCCGCCGGCCACCTTCTTGGCGCGCGTGACCATGCTGCCGGGGTCGGAGCCATGGTTGGGCTCGGTCAGGCCGAAGCAACCGATCCATTCGCCCGTGGCCAGCTTGGGCAGGTACTTCTGCTTCTGCGCCTCGGTTCCGAACTCGTTGATGGGCACCATCACCAGCGAGCTTTGCACGCTCATCATGGAACGGTAGCCCGAGTCGATGCGCTCGACCTCGCGCGCCACCAGGCCGTAGCAGACGTAGTTGAGCCCGGCGCCGCCGTAGGCCTCGGGGATGGTCACGCCCAGCAGGCCCAGGTCACCCATCTCGCGGAAGATGGCCGGGTCGGTGACTTCCTTGCGGAAAGCCTCGGTCACGCGCGGCAGCAGGCGTTCCTGGCAGTAGGCGTGGGCGGCGTCGCGCACGGCGCGCTCGTCCTCGGTGAGCTGGCCGTCGAACTGGAAGGGGTCTTCCCAGCTGAAGCTGGCTTTGGCTTTCTTGGGCGAGAGCATGTCCTGTCTCCGTGTGCGTTGGGGCAATCGAAGGATTGTCCGCCGTGGCGCCATAGCTGTCTAATATCGATCCTGTATCCAAGAATACAAACGGAAAATCGATGGAGAAGGCCATGGAGTTCCGCCACCTGCGCTGTTTCCTCGCCCTGGCCGAGGAGCTGCACTTTGGCCGCGCCGCCGCGCGCCTGGCCATGACGCAGCCACCGCTGTCGCTCAACATCCAGCAGCTGGAGGCTTCGGTGGGCGCCCCGCTGTTCGTGCGCAACAGCCGGGGCGTGGCGCTCACGCCCGCCGGCCAGGCCTTCGTGCCGCGCGCGCGGGCCCTGTTGGAGGCGGCTGGCGCGGCCGCGCGCGAGGCGCGCGAGGTGGCCCAGGGCGTGAGCGGCCAGCTGCGCGTGGGCTTCGCGGGCACCGTGCTGTACCGGGGCCTGCCGCAGATCCTGCGCGGCTTCGCCCAGCGTCACCCGCGCCTGAAGCTGGTGCTGCGCGAAATGAGCTCCAGCGACCAGCTCATCGACCTGCAGCACCAGCGGCTGGAGGCCGGCTTCGTGCACACCACGCGCGTGCCGCCGGGCTGTTCGCAGGTGCTGGTCTCGCGCCAGGCCTTCGTGGCCTGCGTGCCGGCGGGCCACGCGCTGGCGCGCAAGCGGCGGCTGGCGCCTGCCGCGCTGGCCGGCCAGCCCTTCGTGGCGATCTCGCGTGCCGTCTCGCCCGACTACCACGACCGCCTGCTCGCCCTGTGCGCCGACCACGGCTTCGAGCCCGACGTGCGCTTCGAGCTGCGCCACTGGCTCAGCGTGGTGTCGGTGGTGGCGCAGGGCCTGGGCGTCTCGCTGGTGCCGGCCGCCCTGCAGCAGGCCGGGCTGCCGGGGGCCGCCTTCGTGCCGCTGCAGGGCGATTCGCCGCCGTACGAGACGCATTGCCTCTGGCGGGACGGCGGTGAAAGCGCCGCGCTGGCGGCCTTTCTCGATGTCGTGCGGAGCCAGCGTCCTGTTGCGCCAGGGCACTAGTGCGTGAGGGGCCGCGTCGCCGAACAGAGCAGCAGCTCGTTGGGTCCCACCCACCCACGCTCACCCGTGAACGGCTGCAGCGCCGCCGCCATGGCCTGCCAGGCCGCCGCCTGGGCCGACGGGTCCAGCGGCGCGAGCAGTTCCATGATCGGCGAGCCCGAGTCCCGGACGAAGGCGATGTAGGTGGCCACGTCGGGCAGCGCGAACGGCGCCGCGAGCGGCTCCACCGCGATGTCGGCATACCCCGCCGCCGCCAGCAGGCCAGCCAGCCGGCCGGGCTCGGCCAGGCTGAACAGGCCGCCCGCGGTGTAGGGCGATGCCCCGCCGTTCAGGCCCCGGTGCTGGCGGGCCAGCCTCATCAGGGTCGTGATGCAGGGGTTGTGCGCGGGCTCGCCGAACACCAGGGCGGCGAAGCGCCCGCCCGGCCGCAGGGCCTCGAACGCCGAGGCCAGGGCGGCCGCGGGATTCGCGCAGAGCATGAGGCCGAGCCGGCACAGCACCGCATCGAACGGCGCCTCGCCTGGCACGGCCTGCTCCGCATCCGCGACGGCGTACCGCACATGGGCCAGCCCTGCCGCGCCCAGGTTGCGTTGGGCGAAGGCCAGGATCCTGGGCGAGATGTCGGTCGCCAGCACATGGCCGGTGGGGCCGACGGCCTGGGCCACGTCCTTGGTCTGATCGCCCGCACCGGCCGCGAGGTCGAGGACCCGCGCGCCGGGCCGCAACCTCAGCCGGGCCAGCATGGCCGCGGTGGCCGGGGCCAGCCAGGCGTGGATGAGCGGGGTGCTGCGGTTCCAGCCGTCGGCCGCGCGGTCCCAGGCGCTGGCGGCGCCGCTGGCACCCGGGCCGGTGGCCCCTTGTGGTGTTGGGAGGTTCATGGTGCTGTCTCCGGGTGATCGGGGCACCCAGCGTAGGCCCGCGCGGCGACCGCTGGAAGGCGCGGATTTGCACAAGGGGGCCGCAGTGGTGCATAACGGGCCATGCTCGACTGGAACGACCTGCGGTACTTCGTGGCGGTGGCGCGGCACGGCAGCACGCTGGCCGCGGGCCGCGCGCTGGGGGTCGACCAGTCCACCGTGCAGCGGCGTGTGGGCGCCTTGGAGCGGCATATCGGCCGCGCCCTGGTTCAGCGCCACCCCAGCGGCTACCGGCTCACCGATTTCGGCACCGAGATGCTCGACGCGGCCCAGCGGGTCGAACAGTCCGTCGCCGCCTTCGAGCAGGCACTGGTGGTGTCGCGGCGCAATGTGGCGGGCGTGATCCGCCTCACCTGCCCCGAGCCGCTGGTGAGCCGGCTCACGCAGTCGGGGCTGCTGGAGCGCTTCCATATGAAGCATCCCGCCTACCACGTCGAATTCGTGATGAGCGACAGGTACGTCGATCTGCGCACCGGCGAGGCCGACGTGGCGCTGCGCTCCGGCGACACGGACGATGGCGCGCTGGTCGGCCGCAAGCTGGGCGATTCGCTGTGGGCGGTCTACGCGAGCCGGGACTATGTGGCGCGCCACGGCCAGCCGGCCTCCATCGAAGCGCTCGAGGCGCACCCCCTGGCGGGTTTCGACGAGAGCATGGCCAGGCACCGGGCCAGCCAGTGGCTGCGCCAGGTGGCCCCGAACGCGACGCTGGTGGCGCGCAACGACAGCGTGCTGGGCCTGCTGTTGTCGGTGAAGTCGGGTGTGGCCATTGGGCCGCTGCCCACCGCCCTGGGCGACGCCGACCCGCAACTGGTTCGGGTGCTCGGGCCGGTGCCGGCCCTCGCGCGCGATTGGCGGCTGCTCGCGCTGCCCGAGATCCGCCAGACGGCGCGGGTCAGCGCTTTCTTTGAGTTCATGGTGGCGGAGATCGAAGCGCTCCGGCCCGTGCTCACCGGCTAGGTAGGCGCCCTGGCGGCGGCCCAAGGCCCCGCTGCGGCGCCGTGAAAGCCGCGGGTGGTCTACTCACGGTCTGGCA
Organism: Hydrogenophaga sp. 70-12; assembly: GCF_001897365.1. Lineage (NCBI taxonomy): Bacteria > Pseudomonadati > Pseudomonadota > Betaproteobacteria > Burkholderiales > Comamonadaceae > Hydrogenophaga > Hydrogenophaga sp. 70-12. The sequence goes on along the minus strand of NZ_MKSS01000279.1, from coordinate 19,739 downwards.
AGGACCACTGGAGATTCACGATGAGCGACAAACAGGTGCTGGTGCTGGGTGGCGGCTGCTTCTGGTGCACCGAATCGGTCTACAAGGAAGTGCGCGGCGTCACCGACGTGGAGTCGGGCTACAGCAACGGGCACCTGAAGCAGCCCAGCTACGAGCAGGTGTGCACCGGCGGCACCGGCCACAACGAGGTGGTGCGCCTGGAGTACGACCCCGACGAGGTGAGCACGCGCGAGCTGCTGGAGATCTTTTTCGTGGTGCACGACCCGACCACGCCCAACCGCCAGGGCAACGACGTGGGCACGCAGTACCGCAGCGGCATCTACTTCACCACGCCCGAGCAGCAGGCCGAGGCGCGCGCCATCATCGACGAGCTCACCCGGGAGGGCGCCTTCGGCCGTCCCATCGTGACCGAGGTGCAACCGCTGGAGAACTACTGGCCGGCCGAGGACTACCACCAGGACTTCTTCGAGCGCAACCCGCACCAGGGCTATTGCATGGCGGTGGCCGCGCCCAAGGTGGCCAAGTTCCGCAAGACCTTCGCGCGGCTGGCGAAGTAGGGCGCCGCGCCGCGGCTGGCCGGCCCGGGAAACGTTGCGCGCGGCGAAAGGGTTCAACGGCGGCTTGTTTGATCGCGCGCGCGGCCATGGGTAGCTTCGGGGCTCCACCACACCCGAGTGCCCATGCCCTACGTCGTCACCGAAAACTGCATCCGATGCAAGTACATGGATTGCGTCGCGGTCTGTCCCGTGGACTGCTTCCGCGAAGGCGAATCGATGCTGGTCATCGATCCGGACCTGTGCATCGACTGCGGCGTGTGCGTGCCCGAATGCCCCGCCCATGCGATCGCGCCGGACGCCAGCGCGGCCGGCTGGGTGGCGTTCAACGCCCGGTACGCGTCCGCGTGGCCGGCGATCGAGCGCCCGGGCGAACGGCCCGCCGATGCGGCGAACTGGGACGGTGTTCCCGGAAAACTCCTCGCCGCCTTCGGCACCGCCGACCCGGCCCACGCCTGACACAAGGAAACCCATGGCCAGCGTACTGCGCGAAACCGTCTCGTCTGTTCACCACTGGAACCAGGAACTCTTCACCTTTCGCACCACCCGTTCGTCGGCGCTGCGCTTTCACAGCGGCCATTTCGTGATGCTCGGGCTGGAGGTCGACGGCCGTCCGCTGATGCGGGCCTACAGCATCGCCAGCGCGCACTACGCGGAGCACCTGGAGTTCCTCAGCATCAAGGTGCCCGGGGGGCCACTGACGTCGCGCTTGCAGAACATCCGGCCGGGCGACGAGGTCTTGGTCAGCAGCAAGCCCGTGGGCACGCTGGTCATCGACGACCTGCTGCCGGGTGAACACCTGTACCTGCTGGGCAGCGGCACGGGCCTGGCGCCATTCATGAGCATCATCCGCGACCCGGTGGTGTACGAGCGCTTCCGCAAGATCGTGCTGGTGCACTCGGTGCGCAAGGTGTCCGACCTGGCCTACGCGCACACCATCACCGAGGACTTGCCGCGAGACGAGTTCCTGGGCGAGATGGTGCGCGAGCAATTGGTCTACCTGCCCACCGTCACGCGCGAGGCCTTTCACACGCAGGGCCGCATCACCGAGCTGATGGACACGGGCGCGCTGGCGCGCCTCGCCGGCCTGCCGGCGCTGGATGCGGCCAGCGATCGCGTGATGCTGTGCGGCAGTCCGTCCATGCTGGCGGACCTGACGGCGCGGCTCGACGCGCGCGGCTTCATGGCGTCGCCGCAGACCGGCCACGCGGGCCACTACGTGATCGAGAAGGCCTTCGCGCAGCGCTGAACGGGCCGCCGGCGCCGCCGCTCAGGCGCGCGCGGCGTCGCGTTCCCGCCCGCGCACGAACAGCCGGGCGACCGAGGACAGCGCCAGCAGGTTCGGGTCGCGTTCGCGCGCCTTCATGAAGCACAGCCCGATGGTCTGGCGCGCGCCCTGACCCTCGGCCAGGGGAACGAAGCGCACCAGGTGCTGGTACATCGCGCGGATGCGCCCCGGCACCACGGCGCAGGCCATGCCGCTGGCCACCAGGTTCAGCTGCGTGAAGATGTCCTGCACCTCCATCACCACCGTGGGCCGGAAGTCCGGGAAGCGCTCGGCCAGGCGCTCGGCCGAGAACGGTCCCTCGGCCAGGGTCACGGTTTTTTCGCCGGCGTGATCGGCCAGCGTGATCGCGTCCAGCGCCGCCAGGGGCGAGGACAGGGGCGCGGCGAAGCAGGGCTCGTCCTCGAACAGCGGCAGGCAGACCAGGTCCGTGTCGGCCGGGCTGATCTCGGCGAACACCGAGTCGACCAGCCCCTGGCGCAGGCGCGGCAGCAGTTCGTTGCGCGATTTGCCCAGGACCAGTTCGCACTGCACGTTCGGCCGGCGTTGGTTCATCGCCTTGATGAGTTCGGGCAGCAGGTGGCTGGTGAGGGAGTACAGCGAACCGATCTTGAGCCGGTCCGACGAGTAGCCCGCGGCCGCGCGCGTGGCTTCGATGCCGCGCTCCAGCCGCCCCAGCACGTCCTGGGCCACGCCGGCCAGCGTGTGGGCGGCTTCGGTGGGCACCAGCACGCGACCCTCGTGGCGAAACAGCGAGCAGCGCACGCTGTCCTCCAGCGAGTGCAGCGCGCGGTGCACGCTCACCGCGCTGGTGTTGAGCGCATCGGCGGCCGCGCTGAGCGTTCGATGTTCCAGGTAGGCCACCAGCACCTCGAGCTTGCGCGAGGAAATGTCTTCACCCAGACGGACCATGGGGACTCCTAACGGACGAGGATGACCACCTTGCCCTTGACGCGCCGCTCCATCACGTCGCGCAGCGCCTGGCCGGCCTCTTCCATGCGGTAGCTGCGTGTCACGGGAGGGCGCACCGCGCCGCTGTTGCGCAGCGCGAACAGCTCGCGCATGTGGGCACGCGTGGTCTCCGGGTCGCGGCGCAGGAAGGCGCCCCAGTACACGCCCATGACGGACGCGCCCTTGAGCAGCGGCAGGTTGAGCGGCAGGCGCGGCACCTCGCCAGCGGCGAAGCCCACCACCAGGTGGCGCCCCTCCCAGGCGATGCCGCGGAACGCCGTTTCGCTGAGGGCCCCGCCCACGGGGTCGAAGATGACCTGCGGACCGCCGGGGACCAGCCCGCTCAGGCGCTCGCGCAGGTCCTCGCTGGCGTAGTTGATGGTGTCGTCTGCCCCATGGGCCACGCACAGGGCCAGCTTCTGCGCGTCGGACGCTGCGGCTATCACCCGCGCGCCCATGGCCTTGCCGATCTCCACCGCCGCGATGCCCACGCCGCCGCCGGCGCCCAGCACCAGCAGCGTCTCGCCCGCCAGCAGGCGGGCGCGGTC
>NZ_MKSS01000279.1:0-16371 GCF_001897365.1 Hydrogenophaga sp. 70-12 | reverse complement strand
CTCGGCCGCCACCACGGCCTCTTGCGCGAAACCGCCGAAAGCGGCGCTGCCGACCACCCGATCGCCCACCCGGCAGCCGCTGACGCCCGGGCCCAGCGCCAGCACCCGGCCCGCCACCTCGCCACCGGGCGAGAAGGGCAGTTCGGGCTGCACCTGGTACTTGCGCTGGATGATGAGGGTGTCGGGGAAGTTCACGCCAGCGGCGTGGACCTCGATGAGGACTTCGCCCGGGCCGGGCGTGGGCGAAGGCAGCTCGTCCACCACCAGGGATTCCGGCAATCCCCATTGTCTGCAAACCACAGCTTTCATCGTGTCTCTGTCGGTTGGAGTTCGCGGTCCAGTATAGCCACGAGGCGCTGTCCGGGCCATCTGAATAGAATTCCTATTCTGCACAGCGGAACCAAATGAGGACGCCATGGGACGCACCGCCAAACCACTCAAGACCCGCCGCTCCGACGCCGAGGGCGACCGCCGTTTCGTGACGGCGCTGGCGCGTGGCCTGGACGTGCTGCGCTGCTACCAGCCATCGGAGCGATGGCTGCCCAACCAGGAGATCGCGCACCGCACCGGCCTGCCCAAGGCCACGGTCTCGCGCATGACCTACACGCTCACCGCGCTGGGCTACCTGGAGCACTCGCCCGAGCGCGAGATGTATGCGCTGGGCTTGCCGGTGCTGGGCCTGGGGTTTCGCGTGCTGTCGCACTTCGAGCTGGGCCGCATCGCGCGGCCCTTCATGCAGGCCCTGGCCGACGAGGCCGGCGCGGCCGTGTCGCTGGCGGTGCGCAGCGGCGGCTGGGCGGTTTACGTGGCGCATTGCCGGTCGGCGGCGCCGCTGACCCTGGGGTTGGATGTGGGTGCGCGCCTGTCGCTGGCGCGCTCGGCGATCGGGCGTGCCATGCTGTTCTCGCTCGATGCCGACACGCGCGACAAGGCGCTCAAGGCCCTGCGGGCGGAGGCGCCCGCCGAGTGGGAACAGGGGCGCGGCGGCCTGGCCGAGGCACAGGCGCACCTGGAGCGCCATGGCTACGTGCGTTCGTCGCCGGGCGCGGACATCGGCGCCGTGGCGGTGACGCTGGACCCGGGCGACGGCCGCGACCGGTTCGGTCTCAACTGCGGCGGGCCGGCCAGCAGCATGGACGCGGCCAGACTGGCCTGCCTGGGGCCGCGGCTGATCGAGACGGCCGCCCGCATCGAGCGCGCGATCCGTTCCGAGAACTGAAAACGAGCGGCGGCAAACGGAAGCTTTCTGCCGTCGCAAATGCCCGGAGGTGGGGGGTGTCCCGGTTTACCGGCGTCGGCTGGCTGGCTAAACTGAATTCAAGTCCTTCATCAATTCTGCCCTGCGGAACTTGACGAACAGGCCCGGACGCCGAGCTCCTTTCGGCGCCATTCCCAACCGGAGCCCCCCATGCGACGTCGTGAATTGCTTCTTGCCACCGGCGCAGCAGGCGCACTGCCGCTGCTCGCCGCCGCCCAGGCCTTTCCGTCCCGGCCCGTGCTGCTGTACTGCCCGTTTCCCGCCGCCGGGCCGACCGATCTGATGTTCCGCGCCCTGGCCGAAGCGGCCGGGCGGGCCCTCGGCCAGTCCATCGTGGTCGAGAACAAGCCGGGCGCCGCCGGCACCATGACAGCGCCCACGATGCGGACCGCGCGGCCGGACGGCTACACCCTCACGCAATGCCCGATGGGCATGTTCCGCGTGCCGCACATGCAGCGCACGCAGACCTTCGACCCGGTCCGGGACTTCACCTTCATCATCAACCTGACGGGCTATACCTTCGGCATGGTGGTGCGCGCGGACTCGCCGTTCAAGACCGTCAAGGACCTGGTGGACTACGCCAAGGCCAACCCGGGCAAGATCACCTACGGCTCCACCGGCATCGGCGCGGGCCCACACTTGGCCATGGACGAGTTCGCCTCGCGCGCCGGCATCGAACTCACCCACGTGCCCTACAAAGGCAGCGCGGACATGCTGCCGGCGCTGCTGGGCGGCCACATCATGGTGGGCACCGACACGACGGGCTGGGCACCGCACGTGGACAGCGGCAAGATGCGTTTGCTGGCCACCTACGGCAGCCAGCGCACCAAGCGCTGGCCCAACGTGCCGACGCTCAAGGAACTGGGCTACGACACGGCGTCCGATTCGCCGTTCGGCATCGTGGGCCCCCGAGGCATGGACCCGGCCGTGGTCAAGGTCCTGCACGACGCCTTCCGCACCGGTCTGAACGATCCCAAGGTGATGGAGATCGTGGACCGCTTCGACCAACCCGTCATCTACATGAACTCGGCCGATTACACGGCCTGGGCCGCCAAGACCTACGCCGAGGAGGCGCGCACCATCGAGCGCCTGGGCATGAAGAACTCGCTGTGAGGCGGCCGGCATGAACCGCTTCCTGTCACCCGAGGGCCTGGCCCGGCCGAACGGCTTTTCCCACACGGCGCGCACCACGGGCCGCACCACCGTCTTCGTGTCGGGGCAGGTCTCGTACGACGCCAGCGGGCGCGTCGTGGGCGAGGGCGACCTGGCGGCGCAGACGCGTCAGGTCTACCGCAACCTGCAGGCCGCGCTGCAGGCCGAGGGCGCGTCGATGCACGACGTGGTGAAGACCGTGCTGTTCGTGCGCGACCTCGATCCCGACAAGGCGCGCGCGATCCGCGAGGCGCGCTCGCCCTTCCTCAACCCGGAGGGCTTGCCGGCCAGCACCATGGTGGGCGTCGCTTCGCTCGCGCGGCCGGAGCTTCTGCTCGAGGTCGAGGCCATCGCGGTGCTGGACTGAGATGAACGGTGCAACGCATGGCAAGGCCACCGATGGCCTGAGCCTGGCCGGCCGGTCCGTGCTGCCCGCGCAGATGCGCGTGGTGGTGCTGGGCGCGGGCGTGATGGGCCCGGGCATCGCGCTGGTGTTCGCCGAACACGGCATGCCGGTGGACCTGTGCGAGGTGAGCCAGCCGGCGCTGGACGCGGGCATGGCCGCGCTGGCCGACGCGCTGCTGCTCAAGCAGGAGGCCGGGCTGTGCACGCCCGAATCGGCCGCCCGCGCGATCGCCCGCGTCACCCCGCGCCTGGAGGCGGGCGAGGCCCTGGGCCGGGCCGACCTGGTCATCGAGGCCGTGCCCGAGAACCGCGAGATCAAGCGCGGCGTGTTCGAGCGCATCGCGGACGAAGCGCCGCCGCACGCGGTGGTGTGGAGCAACACCTCGACGCTGGACGTCTTTGGCCTGGCGCCGGCGGCGCTGGCGCCGCGCCTGCTGGTGGCGCACTGGTTCGCGCCGCCGCACATCCTGCCGCTGGTGGAGGTGGTGTGCCAGCCGCCCGTGCCCGAGAGCCTGCGCGACGAGACCCTGGCGCTGTTGCGCGCCCTCGGCAAGGCGCCGGTGCTGCTCGACAAGTTTGTTCCCGGCTTCGTCATCAACCGCTTGCTGCGCGCCCTGGGCCGCGAGGCCTTCGCCATGATCGAGGACGGTGTGATCTCCATCGCCGCGCTCGACGTGGCGGTGCGCACCAGCCTGGCGCCGCGCATGCAGGTGCTGGGTCTCATGCAGCGCTACGACTACACCGGGTTGCACCTGAGCCTGCGCAACCTGGGCGACCCCGACATCGTCGACGCGCCGGTGAACCGCTCGCCCGCGCCGCTGCGGGAGCGGGTGGCGCGCGGCGAACTCGGCGTCACCAGCGGCAAGGGCTTCTACGACTACGCCGGCCGCACCCCGCTGCAGTTGCAGCGCGAGCGCGATCTGCGCCTGTGGCGGGCGATGCACGGCCTGGCCGAGCTCGTCAGCGATCCGCACCCCATCTGAACCCCCCTGAATGATGCCCTCCGTTCCTGCCGACACCCGGCGCCTGCAACCCCTGGTCGATCCGCGTTCGATCGCCGTCTACGGCGCCTCGGCCGACCTCACGCGCCTGGGTGGCATGCCCGTGGCCCTGCTGACCGAGCGGGGCTTTCGGGGCGCCATCTATCCCATCAACCCGAAGTACGGCGAGATCGCCGGCCTGCGCTGCTACCCCGACATCGCCTCCACGCCCGAGCCGGCCGACCTGATCGTGATCGCCGTGGCCGCTCCCGAGGTGGTGCCGGTGCTGCGGCAGGCGGCCGCGCGCGGCATCCGCGCCGCGGTGGTCTTCGCCGCTGGTTTCGCCGAGGCCGGCGACGCCGAGGGCCTGGCGCTGCAGGCCGAGCTGGTGGACGCCGCGCGCGAACTCGGCATCGTGGTGGCCGGCCCCAATTGCATGGGTTTTGGCAACCTGGACAGCCACGCCTACAGCACCTTCACCGCCATCTTTCGCACGGTCGAGCCACCGCCCGCGCCGCGGGACACCGGCCTCATCACCCAAAGCGGCAGCCTGTGCTCGGCCATCTACGCGGCGGGGCGCCAGCTCGGCGTGCGCTTCGGCGTGGTGATCAACACCGGCAACGAGGCCTGCGTGGAGTTCGCCGAGTACCTGGAGTACCTCGCCGATCGCCCAGGCACCGAGGCCATCGTCGGCTACATCGAGGGCCTGCGTGATGGCCCGCGTTTCGAGCGCGTGGCCGCGCGGCTGCGTGACGAGGGCCGCTTGCTGGCCCTGCTCAAGGCGGGCGAGACCGACAAGGGTGCACAGGCCGCGGCCTCGCACACCGCCGCCCTGGCCGGCAGCGGCGCCGTCTACCGCGCCGTCTTCGAGCGCCTGTGTGTGGTGCCGGCGCGCGACATCCTGCACACGGCCGACATCGCCTACCTGGCCCGTTTCCGGCAGCGCGCGAGCGGCCGGCGCGTGGCGGTTCTCACCATCTCGGGCGCCATCGGCGCGCTGCTGGCCGACGCCTTCACCCAGGCCGGCGTGGAACTGCCGGAGTTCTCCGCTTCGCTGCGCGATGCGTTGCACGCGGGCATTCCGCGCTTCGGTATGGTGCGCAACCCGGTGGACTTCACCGGCAACATCGTCAACCGCCACCAGTTCAGCGCCGAGGCGCTGCAGCACATCTTCGACTCGGGCGAGGCGGACTTCGCCGTGCTGTACGCGCCGGGTTTCCTGATCGACCGCATGGCCGAAGGCATCGCCGAGGTGTCGCGCCGCGCGGGGCGGCTGGTGGCGGTGATTTCCACCGGCCAGGTGGCGCGCCGCGGCGCGCTCGAAGACGCTGGCATCCCGGTGTTCGACGACACCACGCGGGCCGTGCAGGCGCTGGCCAGCCTCGCCCATTGGCACGAGAACCGGCGCCGCTACGCGTCGATGCCCACGGTGCGGGTCTCGGCGGCCGGGCCGGGCCTCGGCGCGACCGCCCTTGGCCTCCTGCGCGAGGCGTGCGAACAAGGCCGAACGCTGCTCGACGAGCACCAATCGAAGCGCCTGCTCGCGGCCCTGGGCGTGCCCACGGTGGCCGAACGCGCGGTGCGGGACGCCGACGCCGCGGTGCAGGCGGCGCGCGCCATCGGCTACCCCGTGGCGCTCAAGGTCTTGGGCGCCGACCTCGCGCACAAGTCCGACGTGGGGGGGGTGCGCTTGCACTTGCGCGACGAGGTGGCCGTGCGCGAAGCCTATGAACGTGTGCAGCAAGCGGTGGCGCAGCGCGCGCCGCGGGCCCGCGTGGAAGGCGCGCTGGTGCAGGCGCAGGCCGCGCCTGGCGTGGAGCTGCTGGTGGGCGTGGCGCGCGACCCGGTGTTTGGGCTGGTTATGAGCCTGGGCCTGGGCGGTCTCTGGACCGAGGTCCTGGGCGACGTGGTGCACGCGCCCCTGCCGGTGGGCCGCGAACTGGTGCCCGCGCTTTTGCAGCGCCTGCGCGCCTGGCCGCTGCTGCGAGGCGCGCGCGGCAGCGCCGCGGTGGACCTGGCCGCGCTGGCGCGGGCCGTCGAGGCGGTGTCCGACGCGGCCTGGGCCTTGCGCGAGCACATCGACGAACTGGAGATCAACCCGCTGATCGCGCGCGGCGACGGCGCGGTGGCGGTGGATGGGCTGGTGCGGCTGCGCGCGGCACCCGATGTGTGTCACGTCGAGCCGCCGGTGGAGCTGGCCGAATGAGCGCCGGCGAGCGCGTGGCGCTGGTGACCGGGTCCACCAGCGGCATTGGCCTGGCCATCGCCCGGCGCCTGGCGCGCGAGGGTTTCCGCATGGCCTTGCATGGCTTCGCCCCGCCCGAGGGCGTGGCCGCGATCGAGGAGGCGCTGAGGAAGCTGGGCGCGCCGCAGGCCCGCCACTTCGAGGCCGACCTGCTGCAGCCGGCGCAGATCGAGCGGCTGATGGCCGCCGTGGCACAGGACCATGGCCGCCTGGACGTGTTGGTCAATAACGCCGGCATCCAGCACGTGGCGCCGATCGATCAATTTCCGCCCGAGCGCTGGGACGCCATCCTTGCCGTCAACCTGAGCGCGGCGTTTCACACCACGCGCCTGGCGTTGCCCTTGATGCGCGCGCGGGGCTGGGGCCGCATCGTCAACATCGCCTCGGTCAGCGGCCTGGTGGCCGCGCCCATGAAAGCGGCCTACGTGGCCGCCAAGCACGGCCTGGTGGGCCTGACCAAGGTCACCGCGCTGGAGACCGCCACCGAGGCGATTACCTGCAATGCCATCTGCCCGGGCTGGGTGCTCACGCCCCTGGTCGAGCGGCAACTGCAGGCGCGCCACGCGGCTGAGGGCGGCAGCCGCGAGGACGTCGTGCGCCAGCTGCTGGTGAAGCAGCCCTCGCAGGATTTCGTGACGCTGGAGCAGGTGGCCGCGCTGGCGGCCTACTTCGTGTCGGATGAGGCGGCGCAAACGCGCGGCGTGGCCTGGAACCTGGACGGCGGCTACGCCGCGGCCTGAGCGCCCGGTGGGCGCTCAGGCCCTGTCCGTCATTCGTTGGGCGCGAAGCTGCACAGCCCGCCGCGGAATTCGGCCGAGGTGAAGACCTCGGGCAGCACCGCCGCCAATTCGTCCGGGTCCATCTGGATGCCGTTGGCCTTGAGCAGCGGCGCGGCCTCGTCCACCATCGCGCGCCAGTCCTTGATGAGGCGGTAGGGCTCCACCGTGTCCGGGCAGGGCTGCTCGCCCAGGGCCCTTACCAGCAGCTCGGTGAAGTTGGTCACGCGAAAGCCGTGCGTGTGGCCTTCCTTGGACAACTGCAGGTGGCAGCCATGGAACAGCGACACCAGCGCGTCCACGTTGTTCTGCCGGCACAGCGCCAGCGTGTCCTGGCGCACGTGGGCCTTGAGCTCGGGCGAGCGGTCGGAGCCCGAGGCGCCGCACATGTAGCCGGGCTCCTCGGCCTCGGCCACCACCGTCAGGCCAGGGATGGCGCGCAGCAGGCGCAGCACCGCCTGGCCCACCTCGGGCAGGCCGCGGTGGGTGTGCACCACCACGCGCTCGTTCACTGGCGTTGTGAAGCGCCCGATCAGTTCGGCTTCGTGCTCGAGCAGGAATTGGGTGATGTGGTCGAAATCGAAGGCGACTTCGCGGTAGCCCTTGATCGTTTCCCCCAGGTGGATCTGGCACGAGGGGCACCAGCTCAGCACCTTCTGCGGCGTGAATTCGCCGAAGCGCTGCAGCGTCTGCTCGGACACGCGCCCGCCCTTCTTGAGATCGCCCTCCCACTTGCTGTAGACGATGCCGCAGCAGGCCGAAGGGCCGCCCATCACTTCGTACTCGACGTCCAGGCGGTCCAGGATGGTCATCACGTTGAACAGCACGTGCGGCGTGCGGATCGGATTGCAGCCGGTGTAGAAGACGACATCCACCGGCCGGGCCTGCGGCGGCCTGAGCAGCCGCGCCACCTCGGCCGGCAGCAGCTGCATGGAGACCATGATGCGGATGGCCCGCGCCATCTTGCGGAACACGTGTGGCGTCGGGTTGTCCACTTGGGACACCTTGGAACAGCTCATCATCACCAGGCGGCGCGGGTTGATGCCCTCGGGGCAGGCGGGGATGCAGTCGCCGCAGCCATTGCATTGGCGCACCCAGGTGGCGGAGGCCGGCGGCAGCGGTACCGAGTCGCGCATGAAGTCGAGCACGCCGGAGACGACCTGGCCGGGGTCGGCCTCGGCCAGGCCGGGCGCGAACGGCCGCACCGGGCAGACCTCGACGCAGGCGCCGCAGCGCGTGCAGGCGGACAGCATGTCGGCCCAGGCCTGGTCGACGTAGTCGCTGAAGCCGGCTTGGGCGGGGGTGGGGGTGTTCATGGGGGACTCCTCGAGGATCGCTTCAGCCGCCGAGGCGCACCGCAATGGCTTCGATCTCCACGCGCACCGAGGCCGAGCCCAGGCGCGCCTCCACCGCCGAGCTGGCCGGTGGGGCGGGAGAGTCGGCGAACAGCTGGTTGCGCACCTCGCTGAACAGCGCGTATTCGCGGATGTCGGTGAGGAACACCGTGAGCTTGCGGATGTCGTCGCGCGTGGCGCCATGCTCGGCCAGCCGGGCCAGGATCTTGTCGAACACGATGCGTGTCTGCTGCGCGGTGTCGTAAGGCGCGGCGGTGCCCGCGGTGGCACCGGAGACAAACATCAGGCGGGCGCCGGCGATGTCAACGCTGTGAACGGGAAGGAATCGGGGGGTGTCGGGCATCGGGGTCCTTGAGCGGCGGCGGGCCCGCCGCGAGTGGGTGCGACGAGGTTACGCACGCGGCACCCCCGCTTCAATTGCGGGCGGCTCTCGATGCTTTCGATTGGCGGAACGGTGCGCGGCGCGCCGCGCCTCAGCGGTGGTGGTCGGGGTCGATCAGGCCGGCCTCGACGAAGCGCTCGCGCACGGCCCTGTCCTTGAGCGCGCCGCAGCGCTCAAGGACCTGCAGGGTGTTGGCGCAGAGCTGGCGCGTGCGGGTGGCCAGGCCCTCACCGCCGCACAGCCTGCCCAGCACGCGTTCGCGCGCGGCGACGCCCAGTCCGGCTTGTTCCAGCCATTCCCCGTGGAGGCGGGGATCGCGCGCGTGAAAGGCCGCCATGACCCGCGGCAGCTGGCCGCCCCAGTGCGCGCGCGCCGGCGCGTCCAGGCCCTTCCACACCAGCGCGAAGGCCTGCGCGAAGTAGCGCGCGTGCACCCACTCGTCTTCCAGGTGGGCCAGCAGCAGGCGCTGCAGGCCCGAGTGCGCGGTGCCGCGCATCGAGTCGACGATGGCCTTGGTGATCATGGTCTCGCCGACGAAGCCGACCATGAACCAGGCCAGGTCGCGCTGCGCCGGCGGGGCCTCGGCCACCCAGGCCTCCAAGGCCGCGATCTTCAGGCTCGGTTCGTCGCGCGCCGCCAGGGAGAAGCACTGGCGCAGCGCGCGGCTCGCGTGCGCGGTGAAGAAGGCGTGGTAGCCCTCGTCGGTGTAGAGCTTGAGCGCGTCCAGCGCCATGGGCTCGGGCAGGAAGTCCTTCAGGCGGTTCTGCGCGATGGCCTGCGCGGCGGTGTTGACGATGCGGTGCTCGGTGAGCGTCATGTCGTCCAGGAACTGCACCAGCCGCGCGGCGGCGAGGCGGTTGCGCTCGGCCAGGCCGAGCGGGCGCAGGGCCGGGTGGGACAGCAGTTCGTCCTGGGCGCCGAAGACGAACCAGCGCACGCTGGCCAGGTCTTCGCCCCGGCCGAGCGCGAAGTCGGTCAGCGACGGCTTGGCGCGCACGGCCGAGGTGGCGATCCAGTCCTTGAACGGGTCGTCGTCGGCTGGGCGCATGACGCGGGGCCCGGGTTCAGGCGGCCAGCCGGCGCTGCAGCACCGGCCAGCAGACGATCACCGCCAGACCCAGCAGCACCAGGGCGGCCGCGCCCAGCTTCCAGCCGGGCAGCGACTCCCCCAGCGACAGGGCCGAGGCGCTCATGCCGAACACCGGCACCAGCAGCGCCAGGGGCGTGACGGTGGCGGCCGGGTGGCGCCCCAGCAGCCAGTTCCAGACGCCGTAGCCGAACAGGGTGTTGCCCAGCGCCTGCCACAGCACGCTGGCCCACACCACCGCGCCGGCCGAGCGCAGCGACTGCGCGATCAGCGCCGGCCCCTCCACCATCAGCGATATCGCCAGCAGCGGCGGCACCGCGAACACGCTGCTCCAGACCATGAAGTGCAGCATGTTCACCCCCCCCAGCGACTTGACCACCAGGTTGGATGCGGCCCAGAAGAACGCGGCGGCGAGGATGATGCCCAGCCCGAGCAGGGTGACGCTGGCGTCCAGGTGGGCGGCGATCACGCCCAGGCCGGCGATGGCCAGCAGCAGGCCGGCGACCTGGTAGCCCCGCACGCGCTCGCGCAGGAGCCACAGCGACAGGCCGATGGTGAAGAACACCTGCACCTGCACCACCAGGGAAGCCAGGCCGGGTGAGATGTGGCCGTTGATGGCAAAAAACAGCAGCCCGAACTGCCCCGGGCCCAGCAGCACACCGACGGCGGCCATGGAGCGCCAGTAGGCCTTGGGTCGCGGCACGAACAGCAGCCAGGGCAGGGCGGAGAAGGTGAACCGCAGGGTGGCGAACAGGAAGGGAGGCAGTCCGTCCAGCCCCCAGCGGATGACGACGAAGTTCGTGCCCCAGACCGCCACGACGGCCAGGGCAAGCAGCAGGTGCGGGGTAGGCAAGGTCGGTGCGGGTGGGGAGGGAGCGGGCAGTGTAGTCAGGCGCCGCGCGGCGGACCGGCCGGGGCCTTGCATGGGGTTATTATTTGCAACTCTGTTGCGATAACCTCGACGCCATGGCCCGCTTCCCCGCCGACACCGATGCCGTGCCCGCCGCCTTGCAGGCGCGCCTGGACGCCGCCGGCCTGCGCCGCACCCTGGCCACGCGCGCGGCCCTGGGCGTGTTCCTGGCCCGCCCGGGCCAGGGGCTCACGCACGCGCAGGTGCTGCAGGCCCTGCGCCAGCGCGGGCACGGGCCCAACCGCGTGACGCTCTACCGCTTGCTCGATCGCCTGGCCGCCTGCGCCGTGCTGGCGCGCCACAGCGACGACCGGGGCACCTGGCGCTACCGCCTGCAGGACCCCGCCGCGCCGGTTTCCCCGCGCGGCGCACCGGCGCTGCGGCCACGTTTCGAATGCCGGCGCTGCGGCCAGGACCGCACGCTGGACGACACGCCCACCGCCCTGGCCTGGCTGCGCGGCCTGCAGCGCGCGCTGGCGCGCCAGGGCGTGGTGGTCGAGCGCGCGGAACTGGCCCTGCTGGGCGTGTGCGCGCGCTGCGCCGATACCGACACCCTTTCCCAACCCCGGAGCTGAACCATGAAAGCCCTCGCCATCCCCGCCGTCCTCGCTGCCTTGCTGTCCGCTGGCGCGGCCTTCGCGCAGCACTCGCAGAAAGAAATCCAGGAAGACATCCAGCGCCACCGCGCCATGGCGGCCGCGCACGAAGGCGCGGCCAAATGCCTGGAGGCGGGCAAGGGCGAGAAGGCCTGCCAGGCGGCGCTCGCCGAGGCCTGCAAGGGACTGGCCCTGGGCAAGTACTGCGGCCTGCGCCACGCGCATTGACGCACCGCGCCTGGCCCGCCCGCACCCGGTGCCGGCGGGAGCGGGCGATACCATCGCCGGGTGAACCTGGCCCAGCACCCTCTCTTCGTCTCCCTCACACCGGTCTTCCTGCTCATCGCGCTGGGTTACCTGGCGGGTCGGCGCGACTGGATCCGCGACACGGCGGTCAAGGACTTGTCCAACCTCGTGTTCCTGATCCTCATTCCCTCGCTGCTGTTTCGCACCATGGCCTCGGTGCACCTGGAAGAGCTGGACCTGCGGCCCGTGCTGGCCTACTTCCCGGTGGTGCTGCTGGTCTTCTTCACCGCGGTCGCCTGGCGCGGCTTCAGCCGTGAGAGCGTGGTGGTGGCCATGGCGGGGGTGTTCTCCAACATGGTGATGATCGGCATCACCCTGGCCGAGTTGGCCTATGGCAAGCCGGCGCTGGTGACCATGCTGACCCTGGTGTCGGTGCACGCCTTCATCCTGCTCAGCGTGGGTTCGGTGGTGCTGGAGCTGGTGGTCACGCGCGAGGCGCGCGAGCGCGGCGAGACCACGCCGCCGCTGTGGGCCACGCTGGGCTCGGTCATCAAGGGCACGGTGATCCACCCGATCCCGCTGCCCATCCTGTGCGGCCTGCTGTACGCGCAGACCGGCTGGGCCCTGCCCGTGGTGGTGGACAAGCCGCTGCAGCTGCTGGGCAGCGCCTTCGGCCCGATCGCGCTGGTGCTGGTGGGCGTGAGCCTGGCGCGCACGCCGCTGGCCGGGCACTGGCGGCCCGCGCTGGGTGTGTCGCTGGTGAAGAACCTGCTGCTGCCGCTGCTGGTGGGTTTGTCGGCCTGGGGGCTGGGCATCACCGGCCTGCCGCTGACGGTGATGGTGGTGGCCGCCGCCCTGCCGGTGGGCGCCAACGTCTTCCTGTTCGCGCAGCGCTACGACACCGCGCAGGCGCTCACCACCGCGAGCATGGGCCTGTCCACCGGGCTCGCGCTGTTCACCCTGAGCGTGGTGATGACGGCGATGGCCTGGCTCAACCCGCTCGCGGGCTGAGCCGCGGGCCTCACTGGCTGATCTTGCGCGCCTCTTCCACCTGGTATTCGAAGTAGCGCTGAAAGCCGAAGGCCAGACTGCCCATGAAGGCGATGGTGCCCGTCAGCAGCAGCAGCACCAGGGCGATCATGGTCAGCCAATTGGTGTGGCTGCCCGCACCCCCAGGGGTTGCGGGGTTGAACCAGCGGTCCCACTTCTCGGCGTCGGCCAGGGCGTAGACGATGCCCGTGAGGCAGGCGGCGGCGATGCTCAGGCCCAGCAGGGGGATCAGCACCCAGGAGAGCTTGTCGTCCTGCCCGTAGGCCAGCACGCGCTCCACGCCGTACCAGCCCAGGGCCGTGGGCAGGGGGTGCAGCCAGCCCACCCAGTCGCCCAGGCCGCGCAGGTAGAAACGGTGCAGGCCCAGGGCGCCGCCGATGAGCGCCAGCCAGACGGCCAGCGTCTTGTTCTTGCGTGCCGCCACGTTCAGCCCTCCTGCGGCGGGGTGTGGTGCGCCTCGCCCAGCGGCTTTTCCATGATCACGATATCCAGCCAGCGGCCGAACTTCCAGCCGCAGGCTGCCACCGTGCCCACAGGCGTGAAGCCCAGCGCGCGGTGCACGCCGACGGAGCCGGCATTGCCCGAATCGCCGATCACGGCCATCACCTTGCGGATGCCGGCGCGCTGCAGCACGGCCAGCAGCTCGGCCAGCAGCAGGCGGCCCAGGCCCCGGCCGGCGGCCTCGGGGGCGAGGTAGATCGAGTCCTCGACCGAGAAGCGGTAGGCCGGGCGCGGCTTGAACCAGTTGCCATAGGCGTAGCCCAGCACCTGGCCCTGCTCTTCGATCACCAGCCAAGGCAGGCCCTTGCCCAGCACGTCGGCGCGTCGCTGGGTCATCTCGGCCGGGGTGGGCGGGGTGGTCTCGAAGGTGCCCGTGCCGTGCAGCACGTGGTGTTCGTAGATGCGGGTGATGGCGGCGAGGTCGTCGTCGGTGCTGGGGCGGATCAGGGGCATGGCGGGTGGCCGGAAGAAGAGCGGCGTGGCGGAATCGGCGGCGGGCTATAATCGCCGGCTTTGCGGTGTTTCGCTGGCCGGGTGGTCAGTCGTGTGTCTCAGGCACCGCGGAAATTGCTGTGAAGCAGCGGATCGAAAGATCCGGCGGCACCCCGGAAGGCCCGGTCGGTGCCCAACCACCCGAAGGATAAATCATGGTCGTCATTCGACTCTCCCGCGGCGGTGCCAAGGCCCGTCCGTTCTACACCATCGTCGCCGCCGACAAGCGTGCGCGCCGCGACGGCAACTTCATCGAGCGCCTGGGTTTCTACAACCCCAACGCCAAGGGCGGCGAAGAGAAGCTGCGCATCGCCACGGACCGCCTGAACTACTGGCTCGGCGTCGGTGCCACCCCGTCCGACACCGTCGCGCGCCTGGTCAAGGAAGCCAAGGCCGCTGCGCCGGCCGCCTGATCGCGCCATGTCCGCGGCCCTGGTCGCGTCGGCCCTGCCGGCCGATGCCGTTGAACTGGGCCGCGTCCAGGATGCCTGGGGCATCAAGGGCTGGGTCCGCATCCAGCCCCACAGCGCCGACACCGACGCGCTGTTCGCCAGCCAGGACTGGTACCTCCAGCCGCCCGAAGCCTGCTTCGCGCGCGGCTTTTCTGCTTTCAAGGGCTGCGTGGCCGTGCGGGTGGCCGAGCTCAAGGCCCACGCCGACGGCCTGGTGGCCCGGCTCGAGGGCGTCGACGACCGCAACCTGGCGGAGTCGCTCAAGGGCTGCCGCATCAGCCTGCCGCGCAGCGCCTTTCCCGAGCCCGAAGAGGGCGAGTACTACTGGGTCGACCTGATCGGCCTGCGGGTGGTCAACCGCGAGGGCGAGGACCTGGGCGTGGTGCGCGACCTCGTGAGCACGGGACCGACCTCGGTGCTGGTGCTCGAGTACCTCGAGACGGTGGACGGCGAGGAGCGCGCCGCCGAGCGGATGATCCCCTTCGTGGCCGCCTACATCGACGACGTGGACCGCGCCGCTGGGCGCATCACCGCCGACTGGCAAAAAGACTACTGAGCGGGGCAGGCGCCCATGCGCTTCGACGTCATCACCCTGTTCCCCGAGCTGTTCCAGCCCTTCCTGGCGCACGGCATCAACCGGCGGGCCTTCGAATCGAAGCAAGTCGACGTGCGCCTGTGGAACCCGCGCGATTTCGCCGAGGGCAACTACCGGCGCGTGGACGACCGCCCCTTCGGTGGCGGCCCGGGCATGGTCATGATGGCCGAGCCGCTGTGGCGCTGCCTGCAGGCCATCCGGGCCGAGCGCGCCGAGCCCGAGGGCCAGCGCGCGCCCGTGGTGCTGTTCTCGCCCGTCGGTGAGCGGCTGGACCACGCGGGCGTCGAGGCCTGGGCCGCCGGGCCGCGGGGCGCGGTGCTGGTCTGCGGCCGCTATGAGGGCATCGACCAGCGCTTCATCGACGCCTGCGTCGACCTGCAGCTCAGCCTGGGCGATTTCGTGCTCTCGGGCGGCGAAATCCCCGCCATGGCCCTGCTGGACGCCGTGGCTCGCCTGCAGCCCGGCGTGCTGGGCGACGAGGGCAGCCACCAGCAGGACAGCTTCAACCCCGCGCTAGACGGCCTGCTCGACAGCCCGCACCACACCCGGCCCGAGGTCTGGCAGGGCCCGCACGGCCCCCTGGGCGTGCCACCGGTGCTGCTGGGTGGGCACCACGGGCAGATCGAGCGCTACCGCCGCGAGCAGCGGCTGGCGCTGACCGCGCGCCAGCGGCCGGACCTGATCGCCCGGGCCCGGGCCGAGGGCCGGCTGGGGCCGGACGACGAGCGCTTTCTGCGCGGCCTGGGCTGAGCCGGCGGTCCGGATTCCCCGCTCTGGCGGGTCTGGCTATAATGGTGGGCTTTTCGATCCTCTGGCCGGCCGCCGCGACCGTTTCCTCAGTCAGTCCTGACCCACGGATTCGCGGCCTTCAGTGCAGCGCGGCCACGATCGTGGAACAGGAAACATGAACCTCATCCAGACCCTCGAGCAGGAAGAGATTGCCCGCCTCGGCAAGACCATCCCGCCCTTCGCCCCCGGCGACACCGTGATCGTCAGCGTCAACGTCATCGAAGGCACCCGCAAGCGCGTGCAGGCCTACGAAGGCGTCGTGATCGCCCGCCGCAACCGGGGCCTCAACTCCAGCTTCATCGTGCGCAAGATCTCCAGCGGCGAAGGCGTGGAGCGGACCTTCCCGCTGTACAGCCCGCTGATCGCCAAGATCGAGGTCAAGCGCCGCGGCGACGTGCGCCGCGCCAAGCTGTACTACCTGCGCGAGCGCAGCGGCAAGTCGGCCCGCATCAAGGAAAAGCTGGGCGCCTGATCCGGCACCGCGCAAAAGCCGCTCCATGGAGCGGCTTTTTTGTGTCCATGACCGAACCCATCGTCCGCATCCCGCCCTTCGATCCCCGCACCGTGCCGGTGGTGGCCACGGGGGCGAGCGAAGGCCTGCCGCCGCCGTCGCCGCACCGCCTCACGCCCGACGGCCTGCGCGCGCTGTTCGAGGCGCCGCCGGTCTGGACACCCGAGCTGTGGCGCGAGCGCCGCTTCGCCGAGCGCGAGCCGGCCGACGCAGCCGTGCTGCTGCCCCTGGTGGTGCGCGACGAGCTCAACCTGCTGCTCACCCAGCGCACCGCCACCCTGTCCACGCACTCGGGCCAGATCGCCTTCCCGGGCGGCAAGGTCGATCCGCAGGACGCCGACGCCATTGCCGCCGCCCTGCGCGAGGCCGACGAAGAGGTCGGCCTGCCGCCGCAGAACGTGGAGGTGCTGGGCACGTTGCCGGTCTACATCACTGGCACCGCCTTCCACGTGACGCCGGTGGTGGCGCTGGTGCGGCCCGGCTTCACGCTCAAGCCCAACCCGCACGAGGTGGACGACGTCTTCGAGGTGCCGCTGCGCTTCCTGATGGACCCGCGCCACCACCGCCGCCAGCGCCACCACCGCCGCCA
>NZ_MKSS01000278.1:0-1589 GCF_001897365.1 Hydrogenophaga sp. 70-12 | reverse complement strand
GTGCGCGTGACCAACCGCACCGCGCGCTTCCTGCGCCCGGCCGAGGGCATCGAGCGGGTCTACCGCGACGCGGCCATCGCCCTGGCCAAGCGCCACCCCTTCGCGCGCGCCCTCGTCAACACCGGCCGCATGGCCGTGGCCAACCCCTACACGCAATCGCGCATCGTGCAGTACGCGCCCGGCAGCGCCGCGGGCCAGTCGGTCCAGAACGTGGCCTTCCGCTGGGCCAACGGCCAGGCGGGCCGCATGAACCAGCTGCTGGACTGGGCCGGCGGCGAACTGCTGCTGCTGTGCTTTGGCGCGCTGGATGCGCCCGCGCTGCGGCGCCTGCGCGAGGTGCTGGCCACCACGCCGCTGCGCGCGGTGCAGGTGCCCGCCGGCCGCGCCCCGGCCCAAGCCAGCGAACACGTCCGCGACCCGCAGGGCCACCTGCGCGGCGCCTGCGGCCTGGCCGAAGGCGACGAACCCGCCTGGGCCCTGGTGCGGCCGGACGGCTACCTCGCCGCCAGCGGCGGCGCCATCGACGGCCGCCTGGTGCAGGCCATTGGCCTCACCCTGGGCCTCACCGGAGTGCACGCATGATCACCACCCCCCACTGGCAGGACGCCGACACCTTCTACGAGCAGTTGCTGGACGCGCAGGCGGGCCTGTCGCCCGAGCAACTCCAGGCGTTCAGCGCGCGCCTCATCCTGCTGCTGGCCAATCAGGTCGGCGACGCGGTGGTGCTGGCCGAGTGCATCCAGGCCGCCCGAGAGGCCGCCTGAGAGCGCCGCCAAGCCCCATGCCCCGGGGGGTGGCGGGCTAAAATGCCCGCTTCCCCCCGTCATCTCCAACGGCATCCCACGGGATGCCGTTGCCATTACTGGCGTCCCCCATGACCGACACCGTGCAGCAACCCGGACTGGCCTCGCTGGCCAAGTCCTTCGAACCCGCCCCCATCGAAGCCCGCTGGGGCCCCTGGTGGGAGCAGCGCGGCGTAGGAAAGGCCGGGTTCCGCGGCACCGGCGAGGCCAAGGCCGGCGCGCCCGCCTTCTCCATCCAGCTGCCGCCGCCGAACGTGACCGGCACCCTGCACATGGGCCACGCGTTCAACCAGACCATCATGGACAGCCTGACGCGCTACCACCGCATGATGGGCGCGAACACGCTGTGGGTGCCGGGCACCGACCACGCGGGCATCGCCACCCAGATCGTGGTCGAGCGCCAGCTGCAGGAACAGGGCCTCAAGCGCCACGACCTCGGCCGCGAGGCCTTCACGCAGAAGGTCTGGCAGTGGAAGGAAAAGAGCGGCGACACCATCACCACACAGATGCGCCGCATGGGCGACACCGTGGACTGGTCGCGCGAGTACTTCACCATGGACCCCAAGCTTTCGGCCGTGGTGACCGAAACCTTCGTGCGCCTGTACGAGCAGGGCCTCATCTACCGCGGCAAGCGCCTGGTCAACTGGGACCCGGTGCTCAAGTCGGCGGTGAGCGACCTGGAGGTGGAGAGCGAGGAGGAAGACGGCTTCCTCTGGCACATCCGCTACCCCCTGGCCGACGGCAGCGGTTCGGTGGTGGTGGCCACCACGCGCCCCGAAACCATGC
>NZ_MKSS01000277.1:0-8733 GCF_001897365.1 Hydrogenophaga sp. 70-12 | reverse complement strand
ACACGGCCGAGCACAGCATCGAGGTGGTGGGCGCCCAGCTGCGCGCCATGATGCCCTGGATCGCCAAGAACAAGCTGGTCGACCAGACCCGCAACTGATCGGCAAGCGCCGTTCCCGGGCCAGGGCCGTGCGCGGCCCTGGCCCTTTTTTGTTTGTTCGCCCCCACGTACACTGCATGGCTTTCCGGACGACGGATTTCATCCCAACACACGACATGCACGACGGAAACGACACCGAAGTGGAGCCCCTGAACGAGGCGCGTCGGCGCCCCAAGGGCATCTACTTCCTGCCCAACATGATCACCCTGGCCGCGCTGTTCGGCGGTTTCTACGCGGTGGTCATGGCCATGAACGGCCGCTACGACCTCGCCACCGTGGGCATCTTCGTGGCCATGGTGCTCGACAGCCTGGACGGTCGCGTGGCCCGCCTCACGAACACGCAGAGCGCCTTCGGCGAGCAGATGGATTCGCTCTCCGACATGGTGTCCTTCGGCGCGGCGCCCGCGCTCATCGCCTACGAATGGAGCCTGCGCGACCTGGGGCGCTGGGGCTGGATCGCCGCCTTCGTCTATTGCGCCTGCGCCGCGCTGCGCCTCGCACGCTTCAATGTCAACACGGGTGTGGTGGACAAGCGCTACTTCCAGGGCCTGCCGTCACCCGCGGCGGCGGCGCTGGTGGCGGGCTTCATCTGGCTCATGCAGGAGGCGGGGGTGCCGCCGCAGGACGTGAGCTGGGTGATGTTCGTGCTCACGCTCTACACCGGCCTCACCATGGTGACCAACGTGCCCTTCTACAGCTTCAAGGACCTGAGCCTGAAGAAGAGCGTGCCTTTCGCCGCGCTGGTGCTGGTGGCCCTGGGCATCGCGGTGATCAACATCCACCCGCCCACCGTGCTGTTCCTGCTGTTCGTGGTCTACGGCCTGTCGGGCTATGGGGTGTACCTGTGGCGAAAGTCCAAGGGCCGGCCCACCAGCGTGATCAGCACCTCCACCGACGAGCCCGACGAACGCGGTCTGCACGACTGATCGGCCATTGAGCCCATGGACAAGCCCTATCGGCCCTCGCGGGCTTTGTGATACATTGCATCGCATGTTTTCCCAAGCCGCCTCGCTGCTACTACTGGCTGTCCTTCACGGGCAGATGCGGTAGCGCGCGAGCGACTCACACCAACGGCCCGTTTGCACCCGCAACGGGCCGTTTGTATTTTGGGGTTGCGGGTTCTGTCGACACGAGAGAGTCCACACCATGCTGAAGCAACCTGCAAGCAAGTACGCCGCTTTTCGGCCCGTCGGCCTCAAGGACCGCACCTGGCCAGACGCCGTGATCCAAAAGGCCCCCGCTTGGCTGAGCACCGATTTGCGCGATGGGAACCAGGCACTGATCGAGCCCATGGACCTGGAGCGCAAGCTGCGCATGTTCCAGCAGCTCGTGAAGATCGGTTTCAAGGAAATCGAGGTGGGCTTCCCCTCGGCCTCGCAGATCGAGTTCGACTTCGTGCGCCGCCTGATCGAAGAGAACCTGATCCCCGACGACGTGACGATCCAGGTGCTCACCCAGGCCCGCGAGCCCCTGATCCGCCGCACCTTCGAGGCGTTGCGAGGTGCGCGCGGCGCGATCGTCCACCTCTACAACGCTACTGCGCCGATCATGCGGCGCGTGGTGCTGGGCATGGACGAGGACGCCATCGTGGAGCTCGCCGTGGACAACGCGCGACTGTTCGCCCGCCTGGCGGCCGAGCAGCCGGACACGCGCTGGACGTTCCAGTACTCGCCCGAGATGTTCTCGGGCACCGAACTCGCCTTCTCCAAGCGGGTGGTCGATGCGGTCACCGCGGTCTGGGCGCCCACACCCGAGCACAAGTGCATCGTCAACCTGCCGTCGACGGTGGAGCACAGCACGCCCAATATCTTCGCCGACATGATCGAGTGGATGCACCGCCACCTGGCGCGGCGCGAATCCATCGTCCTGTCGGTGCACCCGCACAATGACCGCGGTACCGGCACGGCGGCGGGCGAATTCGCGCTCATGGCCGGGGCCGATCGGCTGGAGGGTTGCCTGTTCGGCAATGGCGAGCGCACGGGCAACCTCGACCTCGTCAACGTCGCGCTCAACCTCTACACCCAGGGCGTGTCGCCCGGGCTGGATTTTTCCGATATCGACGAGATCCGCCGGACCGTGGAGCACTGCAACCAACTGCCCGTGCATCCGCGCCACCCCTACGTGGGTGACCTGGTCTATACCTCGTTCTCGGGCTCGCACCAGGACGCGATCAAGAAGGCCTTCGCGGCGCGCCGGGCGGACGACATCTGGAACGTGCCTTATCTGCCCATCGATCCCAAGGACCTGGGCCGCAGCTACGAGGCCGTGATCCGCGTGAACAGCCAATCGGGCAAGGGTGGCATCGCCTACCTGCTCGAGACCGAGTACGGCGTGGAGCTGCCGCGCCGCCTGCAGATCGAGTTCAGCCAGGTGGTGCAGGCCGTGATGGACCTGGACGGCAAGGAACTCACGGCCAAGGATTTGTGGCAGTTGTTCGAGCGCGAGTACGCCCTGTCGGCGCCTGCACCTGCGAACGCGACCACCACCGAGCTGGCCGGCGGCAGCGTGCGTGTCACGGCCGACGTGGACTGGGCGGGCGCGGTGGTGCCCGTGCAAGGGCAGGGCAATGGGCCCATCGACGCCTTCGTCAATGCGCTCAACGCGGCCACCGGCCGGTCGGTGCGCGTGCTCGACTACCATGAGCACGCCATCGGCGCCGGTGCCCAGGCGCAGGCCATGGCCTACATGGAACTGCGCGTGGACGAGCGCCACACGGTTTTCGGCGTGGGGCGTGACACGAACATCGTGTCCGCCTCGTTTAAGGCCATCGTTTCGGGCCTGCGGCGCGTGGCGCCCGAGCAGACGCAGGAAACGATGGAACGCGTGGCGCCCTGAGGCGCGCGAACACAACAAGGAGCCCCCATGAGCGAACAGCTGATCATTTTCGACACCACCCTGCGCGATGGCGAGCAATCACCCGGCGCGTCCATGACCAAGGACGAGAAGCTGCGCATCGCGCGCCAGCTCGAGCGCCTGAAAGTCGACGTGATCGAGGCCGGCTTTGCGGCCAGCTCCAACGGGGACTTCGAGTCTGTGAAGGCCATCGCTGACCACATCAAAGACTCTACGGTGTGCTCGCTGGCGCGGGCGAACGACCGCGACATCGCGCGCGCGGCCGAGGCGCTCAAGGGCGCCAACCGCGCGCGCATCCACACCTTTATCGCCACCAGCGCGCTGCACATGGAGAAGAAGCTGCGCATGACGCCCGAGCAGGTGCTGGAGCAGGCGAAGCAGTCGGTGCGTTTCGCGCGCAATCTGGTGCAGGACATCGAGTTCAGCCCCGAGGACGGTTATCGCAGCGACGTGGACTTTCTCTGCCGCGTGCTCGAGACCGTGATCAAGGAAGGCGCGACCACGCTCAACATCCCCGATACCGTGGGCTACGCGGTGCCCGAGCTCTATGGCCATTTCATCCGCACCCTGCGCGAGAAGATTCCCAACTCGGACAAGGCGATCTGGAGCGTGCATTGCCACAACGACCTGGGCATGGCCGTGGCCAACTCGCTCGCGGGCGTGAAGATCGGGGGCGCGCGCCAGGTGGAATGCACCATCAACGGCCTGGGCGAGCGCGCGGGCAACTGCTCGCTGGAGGAGATCGTGATGGCGGTGCGCACGCGCCGCGATTACTTCGGCCTCGACGTGGCCATCGACACCACTCAGATCGTGCCCGCCAGTCGCATGGTGAGCCAGACCACCGGCTTCGTGGTGCAGCCCAACAAGGCCGTGGTGGGCGCCAACGCCTTCGCGCACGCCAGCGGCATCCACCAGGACGGCGTGCTCAAGGCGCGCGACACCTACGAGATCATGCGCGCCGAGGACGTGGGTTGGAGCGCCAACAAGATCGTGCTGGGCAAGCTCTCGGGCCGCAACGCCTTCAAGCAGCGCCTGCAGGAGCTGGGCATCGAGATGGCGTCCGAGGCCGAGATCAACACGGCCTTCGCCAAGTTCAAGGAATTGGCCGACCGCAAGGCCGAGATCTTCGACGAGGACATCCTGGCCCTGGCGAGCGACGAGAGCGTCACCGCCGAGAAGGAGCAGTACGGCTTCGTCTCGCTGGCCCAGCGCAGTGAGACCGGCGAGCGTCCGCACGCCAGCGTGGTGTTCACCGTGGATGGCAAGGAACTGCGCGGCGACAGCGACGGCAACGGCCCGGTCGATGCCTCGCTCAAGGCGATCGAGCAGCACGTCAAGAGTGGCGCCGAGTTGCTGCTGTATTCGGTGAACGCCATCACCAGCGGCTCCACCGAAAGTCAGGGCGAGGTCACCGTGCGGCTGCAGCATGGTGGCCGCGTGGTCAACGGCGTGGGCGCGGACCCGGACATCGTGGTCGCGTCGGCCAAGGCCTACCTGAGCGCACTCAACAAACTGCACAGCAAGGCCGACCGGGTGGCGGCACAGGGATAAAGTTCAAACGTTTCAACGACTTGTAGAACTTCCTTATTGATCGGTGGAAATTGACCTCCAAACGCGCGTCTATTCCACCGATCACTTAAGACCACCGTCCAAGCTTTTGATATTGCTGATTTTTTTCTGACTCCCTATACTCCGCCCCAGCGCTGGTCCCGTCTTGCTGGAGTTGAGTCATGTTGTTCCGTCCGATCGCCCTGAAATCGCTGATTGCTGCTATGGCGGTTGCGTTGATCGGGGCGCTCGGGCCGACGGGTGTGGCGCAAGCGGCCTCCGGTTCCTCGGCCAAGACCAGCAAGACGAGCAAGGCTGCCAAGGCCCCGGTCAAGAAGACCAGCAAGCCCAAGGTGGCCAGCCGCTCCACCAAGAAGGTCACCAAGACCACCAGGGTCACCACCGCCAAGCGCAAGCAAAGCGTCGCTTCGCGCAAGCTCACGCTGGTCAAGGCAGCGCCCGCGTCCAAGCCCCGTGCCATCAGCGCCAAACCCAGCGTGGTGCGCGTGGCCACGCCACCGGTGGTGTCGGTGGGCCAGCGCCTCGGCCTGCATGGCATGGACGACGCGTTGGACCTGAATTCCAGCGTGGCCCTGGTCGTGGACCAGCAGACCAATGAGGTGCTGTTCTCCAAGAACGATTCGGCCGTGCTGCCCATCGCCTCGCTCACCAAGCTCATGACCGGCCTGGTCGTCGTGGAGGCGGGCCTGAACATGAACGAGGTGATCACCATCACCAGCGAGGACGTCGACACCCTCAAGGGAAGCCGCTCGCGCCTGGCCGTGGGCACCCAGCTGACGCGCGGCGAGTTGATGCACCTGGCGCTGATGTCGAGCGAGAACCGCGCGGCGCATGCGCTGGGCCGCACCTATCCCGGTGGCCTCGATGTGTTCGTGCGCCGCATGAACGCCAAGGCCGCCGAGCTGGGCATGCACGACACGCGCTACGTGGAGCCCACGGGGCTGTCCAGCGACAACCGCTCGAGCGCCCGCGATCTGGCCACTCTGGTGTCGACCGCCTATGAACGCCCCATGCTGCGCGACCTGTCCACGTCGCCGGGTTATGAAGTGGACGTGGGCCGCCGCACGCTGCAGTACAACAACTCCAACCGCCTGGTGAAGAACCCCGAGTGGGACATCGGCCTGCAGAAGACCGGCTACATCTCCGAAGCGGGTCGCTGCTTGGTGATGCAGGCCCGCGTGGCCGGCCGCCAACTGATCATGGTGTTCCTTGACGCGAGTGGCAAGCTGGGCCGCGTGCAGGACGCCGAGCGCGTGCGCCGTTGGGT
This sequence comes from Hydrogenophaga sp. 70-12, assembly GCF_001897365.1. Classification (NCBI taxonomy): domain Bacteria; kingdom Pseudomonadati; phylum Pseudomonadota; class Betaproteobacteria; order Burkholderiales; family Comamonadaceae; genus Hydrogenophaga; species Hydrogenophaga sp. 70-12. Next base: position 2,946 of record NZ_MKSS01000277.1, on the reverse strand, counting down.
GGAGCACCAGGGCGAATTGCTCGCCAGCAAGGTGCGTCCCCAGGGCTGATGCCCGGGCAAGGCCGGCGCGTCAGCGGCTGGCCGGAAAGCCCAGCGCGGCCGAGATCTCGGCCGCCGTGGCCTTGAGGCGGGGCAGCCAGCCTTCGTCGATGCGATCGGCCGGCGCCGAGATCGACAAACCCGCCACCAGCTTGCGCTGGTCGTCGTAGATGCCGGCGGCCATGCAGCGCACGCCCATCTCCAGTTCCTCGTTGTCGCGCGCCACGCCAGCCTGGCGGCATTGCGCGAGTTCACGCTCCAGTGCCGGCAGCTGGGTGAAGCTGTTGCGTGTATTGCCGGCCAGGCCGGTGCGGGTGGCGTAGGCGCGCACGCGCGTGGGGTCGTCGTCGGCCAGGAAAAGCTTGCCCACCGAGGTGAGGTGCAGCGGCGCACGGCCTCCGATGGCACGCACCACCTGCATGCCCGAGCGCTCGCTGTAGGCGCGCTCCACGTAGACGATCTCATCGCCCTGGCGCACGCTGAGGTTCACCGGCTGCTGAATCTGCTTGTGCAGCTCGCGCATGGGCCCGAGGGCGGCGTCGCGCACGCTCAGCCGGGCCTTGACCAGGTTGCCGAGCTCCAGCAAGCGCATGCCCAGCCGGTAGCTGCCCGCCTCGGGGCGGTCGACGAAGCGGCCGATGGTCAGGTCATTGAGGATGCGGTGCGCCGTGGAGGGATGCAGGCCGGTCTTCTCGCTGATTTCCTTCAGCGAGACCGCCTCCTCGCGCGAGGCCAGCACCTCCAGCAGGTTGAACATGCGCTCCAGCACCTGAACGGTGGGGGCGGTGGGGGGGGAGTCGGATCGTTTGCTCATGGTCGGATGTGCAAACCCCATCTTACAAGATGAAATCGCCGCACCGCAGCATCGGTGAAAAACCCTGCGGTGGGATCGAATCAGGCGTCGGCCGCGGTCCAGCGGCCGTCCACCAGGACCTCGTGCGGGCGGAAGCTGGCCTTGTAGTTCATCTTGGGGCTCTGCGCGATCCAGTAGCCCAGGTAGACGTGGGGCAGCTCGAGCGCCCGCGCCTGCTCGATCTGCCAGAGCACGCTGTAGGTGCCGTAGCTGCAGCGCTCGTCGGGCTCGTAGAAGGTGTAGACCGCGGAGAGGCCGTCGTTGAGCACGTCGATGATCGAGACCATCTTGAGCCGCGCCGGCCGGCCCTGGGCGTCGGGTTCATGGAACTCCACCAGGCGCGAGTTGACGCGGCTTTGCAGCAGGAATTGGGTGTACTGGTCCACGCTGTCGTGGTCCATGCCGCCGCCCGCGTGGCGGCTGTTCTGGTAACGCAGGTACAGCTGGTAGTGCTCGGGCATGAAGCACAGCTTGAGCACACGGGTGATGAACCCACTGTGCTGGCGCTGGCTGCGCCGTTGGCTGCGGTTGGGTTGGAAGCCCGCCACCGGCACGCGCAGCGGCACGCAGGCGCTGCAGCCGTCGCAGTAAGGGCGGTAGGTGAACATGCCACTGCGACGAAAGCCGTGCGTGACCAGATCGGAATAGGCGTCGTTGTGGATGAGGTGGCTGGGCGTGGCCACCTGGGAGCGCGCCTGCCGTCCCGCCAGGTAGCTGCAGGGATAGGGCGCGGTGGCGTAGAACTGCAGCGCCTGGAGCGGGAGGTCCTTGAGGTGCGTCACGCGCGTTCGTCGCCGATGGAAAGGTGCTCGCGCCAGTATACGGGCCGGAATTCCCATCGGGGCGCGGGCTGCAGCAGCGCCAGGCGCACGTGCTGCACGAAGGGATCGCGCGGCATCAGCCGCCCGCCCATGGAGGCCAGGTGGGCGGTGTTTTGCTGGCAATCCACCAGCGTGATGCCGTGCCGCCGGCACAGCGCCATCAGGCCCGCCAGGGCGATCTTGGAGGCGTCGCTGCGCCGGCTGAACATGGATTCGCCAAACACCATGGCACCGAGGTTGACCACGTACAGGCCGCCGGCCAGCTCGCCGTCGATCCAGGTTTCCACCGAATGGGCCATGCCGGCGCGGTGCAGGCGCGTATAGGCCTGCACCATGGCCGGCAGTATCCAGGTGCCGCTCTGGCCGTCGCGCGGGGTCTGGGCGCAGGCCAGGATCACGCGCTCGAAGTCGTGGTCGATGCGCAGCTCCAGCCGCTGCGCGTTCAGCAGCTTCTGGATGGTCTTGCGCAGCGAACGGTGCAGCCGGAACTCGGTCGGCGACAGCACCATGCGCGGATCGGTGCTCCACCACAGGATGGGCTGGCCCGAGCTGTACCAGGGAAAGATGCCACGCGAATAGGCGGCCACGAGCGTGGGCACGTCCAGCACGCCGCCGGCGGCCAACAGGCCGGGGGCGGGGTCGTGCGGGCCCCAGGCCTGTTCCACCGGCGGGAAGGGCTCCCCCGGCTCCAGCCAGGGCAGCGGTCGGGTCGGGGGCGTCTGGGTCATGGCGCGAGAGGTATGGCCGCTATTGTGCGCGGCGCCCCCGCGGCATCAAGTGCGCGCGGGCAAAACGCGACCGGTCAGGCGTCCCGGCAGCAGGCGCCAGGGCAGCCACACGGTCAGCACACCGATGGCGTCGGCCAGCCAATCGATCCATTCACCGTAGCGCCAGCCCGCGGCCAGTTGCATGAGTTCGATCAGACCACCCCACAGGATGAGCCCCGCCACCACCGCGCCGGCCCGGCGCGGGTAGGCCAGCAGTCCCCACAGCGCCAGCCAGGCGAAGCCCAGGGCGTGCTGGGCCTTGTCCCAGATGTTCATGGCCTGCGGCGGCAGCAGTTCGACCGGCACCAGCGAGGCGATGGTGAGGCCGAGCAGGCTGCACCAGAACCCCACGGCGATCAGGCGTTGCATGGCGTGCGTGAAGACGAAGGCGCAAAAACGACAACGGCCTTCGCGAGAAGGCCGTTGTGCGGGTGTTGGGTGGCTCCCCGACCTGGACTCGAACCAG
>NZ_MKSS01000276.1:0-8797 GCF_001897365.1 Hydrogenophaga sp. 70-12 | reverse complement strand
TGGACGGGGCTCGAACCCGCGACCCCCGGCGTGACAGGCCGGTATTCTAACCAACTGAACTACCACTCCTGGCAGGCGGCTTTCGTTCTCTCGAACCAAGTGCCACGACTTGTGCCTACTTGCCTTGCGGCTTGTTTGGCGACCCTACGGGGATTCGAACCCCGGTACTCACCGTGAAAGGGTGATGTCCTAGGCCTCTAGACGATAGGGTCATAACCTGGACGGAAGCCTCGCATTGTATCAGCGGCAGTGTCTGCTTTTCCTGCCGTCGCCACCATGCGCGACTTCGAATCTGTGGTGGAGGTAAGCGGGATCGAACCGCTGACCTCTTGCATGCCATGCAAGCGCTCTCCCAGCTGAGCTATACCCCCACAGGGTTCGCTGTTCCGTTTCGCTGATCACTCAGCGTTGCGTCCTAGCGAGCCTCGCATTATATGCCAGAAATTCATGCTTTCTGAAGTCGCTCGAGCACAAGTTCACGCGACTGCAGTTCGAGCACCGCATCGAGCGACGGCGTCTGCGCCGTGCCCATCACCAGCACACGCACCGGCATGGCCAGTTGCGGCATCTTCAGGCCGTGCGCAGCGAGTACCTGCTTGAGCGCGCCCGAGATGGCGGGTTTGTCCCACGCGGGCAGTGCGGCCAGCGCCGCGGCGAGCGCGGCCACGGCAGGCTTCACGGCCTCGGTGATGTGCTGCGCGCGCTCTTGCTCGCTCGGGCTCACGTCGGCGTAGAAGGCCGCGGCCCAGTCGGCCAGTGCCACGGTGGTGTCGCAGCGGTCCTTGAACAGCGCGCAGATGCGCGGCAGGCGCTCGTCGGCCACCAGGCCGCGCTTCTTCAGCTGCTCGGCCACCAGTGGCGCGAGCGCTTCGTCGGCCATGGCCTTGAGGTGCTGGGCGTTGACCCAGCGCAGCTTGGCCTCGTCGAACTGCGCGGCGCTGCGGCCGAGGTGGTCGAGGTCGAACCACTCGAGGAACTGCGCGCGGCTGAAGATTTCGTCGTCGCCGTGGCTCCAACCCAGGCGCGCCAGGTAGTTCACCATCGCGTCGGGCAGGTAGCCTTCGTCGCGGTACTGGGTGACGGGCTTGGCGCCGTTGCGCTTGCTCATCTTCTCGCCCTGCTCGTTGAGCACGGTGGGCAAGTGGGCGTACACCGGTGGCTCCTGGCCGAGGGCGCGGAAGATGTTGATCTGGCGCGGCGTGTTGTTCACGTGGTCGTCGCCGCGGATCACGTGGGTGATGGCCATGTCGATGTCGTCCACCACCACGCAGAAGTTGTAGGTGGGCGTGCCATCGGGGCGTGCGATCACGAGGTCGTCGAGTTCGTCGTTGCGGATCTCGATGCGGCCCTTGACCTTGTCGTCCCAGGCCACCACGCCGCCCTGCGGGTTCTTGAAGCGCAGCACGGGCTTCACGCCCTCGGGCACGGGCGGCAGGGTCTTGCCGGCCTCGGGGCGCCAGGTGCCGTCGTAGCGCGGCTTTTCCTTGGCGGCCATCTGGCGCTCGCGCAGGGCGTCGAGCTCCGCCACGCTCATGTAGCAGGGGTAGACCAGGCCCTGCGCCTGCATCTTCGCCAGCACCTGCTTGTAGCGGTCCATGCGCTGCATTTGGTAGAAGGGCCCGTCGTCGGGGTCGAGGCCCAGCCAGGCCATGCCTTCCAGGATCACGTCGACCGCGGCCTGCGAGGAACGCTCCAGGTCGGTGTCCTCGATGCGCAGGATGAAGTCACCCTGCTGCGAGCGCGCGAAGGCCCAGGGGTACAGGGCCGAGCGGATGTTGCCGAGGTGAATGAAGCCGGTCGGCGACGGCGCGAAACGGGTGCGGACTTTCACGGGAGGGTGTCGAGGCCGCGCGAGAGGTCGGCCTGCATGTCGTTGATGTGTTCGAGGCCCACGGCCACGCGGATCAGGCCCTGGCCGATGCCGGCCGCCTGGCGCTGCGCTTCGGTGAGGCGGCCGTGCGAGGTGCTCGCGGGGTGCGCGCACAGGGTCTTGGTGTCGCCCAGGTTGGTGGACAGCGAGAGCACGCGCAGCGAATCGAGCACGTGGAAGGCGCGCTGGCGGGCCTGTTCGGGGTTGGCGGCCTTCACGTCGAAGGACAGCACCGCACCACCGATGCCGCTCTGCTGCTTCATGGCCAGCGCGTGCTGCGGGTGGCTGGGCAGGCCGGGGTTGTGCACGCGCGCCACCGCGGGGTGCGCCTCCAGCCAGCGGCCCAACGCGAGCGCGTTGGCGCTTTGCGCGCGCAGGCGGATGTCCAGCGTCTCCAATCCCTTGAGCATGACCCAGGCATTGAAGGGCGCGAGCGTCATGCCCGCGCTCTTCATGATGGGCAGGAACTTCTCGGTGACCAGGGCCTGGCTGGCGCACAGCGCACCGGCCATGACGCGGCCCTGGCCGTCGAGGTACTTGGTGCCCGAGTGCATGACGATGTCGGCGCCGAAATCCATGGGGCGCTGCAGCGCGGGCGTGGCGAAGCAGTTGTCCACGCAGAGCAGCGCGCCGGCGTTGTGCGCCAGATCGGCCAGGGCCTGGATGTCGCAGACCTCGGTGAGCGGGTTGGTGGGCGTCTCGGCGAACAGCAGCTTGGTGGAGGGGCGCAGCGCGGCCTTCCAGGCGCCCACGTCGGTCTGCGGCACGAAGCTCGACTCGACGCCGAACTTCGCCAGGTCGCTGCCGATGAGCTTGATGGTCGAGCCGAACATGGACTGCGAACACACCACGTGGTCGCCCGCCTTGAGCAGGCCCAGGCACATGAGCAGGATGGCCGACATGCCCGAGGCCGTGCCCATGGCCGCCTCGCTGCCTTCCAGCGCGGCGAGGCGGCGCTCGAAGCTGGTGACCGTGGGGTTGCCGTAGCGGCCATAGGTGAAGCCTTCTTCGTCGCCCGCGAAGCGGCGGGCCGAGGACTCGGCCGAGGACTGCACGTAGCCGCTGGTGAGGTACAGCGCCTCGGAGTTCTCGCCATAGGGGCTTCGATCGACGGCCTCGCGCACCGCCAGGGTGTCGCGGTGCAGGGTTTTTCTCAGCGCGTCGTCCAACTCAGGCCTCCTGGGCGTTCGGCAATGCCAGACGGGAGGTGTCTTCTTCGCCCTCCTCGCTTTGCGGGCGGCCCTGGTTGAGCCGTTCGATGTCCTGCGGCGTGATGTCGCCGGTGACGTAGACGCCGTCGAAGCAGGAGGCGTCGAAACCGTCGAGCTGGGCGTTGAGCGAGCCCACGGCCTGCTTCATGCCGTCCACGTCCTGGTAGATCAGGGCGTCGCAGCCGATGATTTCGCGCACTTCCTCCACCGACCGGCCGTGCGCCACGAGTTCGCCCGGCGTGGGCATGTCGATGCCATAGACGTTGGGGAAGCGCACCGGCGGCGCGGCGCTGGCCAGGTAGACCTTGCGCGCGCCGGCGTCGCGCGCCATCTGCACGATCTCGCGGCTGGTGGTGCCGCGCACGATGGAGTCGTCCACCAGCAGCACGTTGCGGCCCTTGAACTCGCTGCCGATGACATTGAGCTTCTGGCGCACCGACTTCTTGCGCACGGCCTGGCCCGGCATGATGAAGGTGCGGCCCACGTAGCGGTTCTTCACGAAGCCTTCGCGGTACGGCAGGCCCAGCAGGCGCGCCAGCTCCATCGCGCTCGGGCGCGAGGACTCGGGGATGGGGATCACCACGTCGATCTCGTTCGGCGGCACGGTGGAGATGACGCGCTTGGCCAGCGTGGTCCCCAGGTTCAGGCGCGCCTGGTAGACCGAGATGCCGTTCATGACGGAGTCGGGCCGCGCCAGGTAGACGTATTCGAAGATGCAGGGTTTGAGCACGGCGCCGGGCGCGCAGCGCTCGGCGTGCATCTCACCCTCGAGGCTGACGTAGACCGCCTCGCCCGGCAGCACGTCGCGCTCGAAGTGGAAACCCGTGCCTTCGAGGGTCACCGATTCGCTGGCCACCATCACGCTGCCGTCCTGGCGGCCGATGCACAGCGGGCGGATGCCGTAGGGATCGCGAAAGGCCAGCAGGCCGTGGCCCGCGATCAGGGCCACCACCGCGTAGGAGCCTTTCACGCGCGCGTGCACGCCGCGCACGGCCGCGAACACGTCGGCCGGCTTGAGCGGCTCGCCGCGCGTGCACTTCTCCAGCTCGTGCGCCAGCACGTTGAGCAGCACCTCGGAGTCGCTCTCGGTGTTGATGTGGCGGTGGTCGGTCTGAAACAGCTCCTGCTTGAGCGCCTGGGCGTTCGTGAGGTTGCCGTTGTGCACCAGCACCAGGCCGAAGGGCGCGTTCACGTAGAAGGGCTGGGCCTCTTCCTCGCTGTAGGCGTTGCCGGCCGTGGGGTAGCGCGCCTGGCCCAGGCCGCAGTTGCCCGGCAGGGCGCGCATGTTGCGGGTGCGGAAGATGTCACGCACCATGCCCTTGGCCTTGTGCATGAAGAACTTGCGGCCCTGCTGGGTGACGATGCCCGCGGCGTCCTGACCGCGGTGCTGCAGCAGCAGCAGCGCGTCGTAGATGAGCTGGTTCACCGGGGTCTGGCTGACGACGCCGACGATTCCACACATGATGGTGTCCTTGGGTTCAGAAGTTCAGGGGATGTAGCGCGCGAACGGGTCGGGCAGCAGGGGCTTGGCCTGGCGCAACGCGCCGCTCAGTGCGTTGGCGGTGGGCGAGTCCTGCCACCAGGCGGCCGATTGCATCTGCGTCATGGCAATGACCAGCGCCACGGCGAGCAGGATGACCAGGCCCCGCAACAGGCCGAAGGCGCCGCCCAGGACGCGGTCGACCGGGCGCAGGCCCACGGTGTTGATCAATTTCTGCACCAGCCAGGCCAGCACGCCGCCGAGAAAAGCGACGGCGATGAAGACCAGCGCAAAGCCGATGGCCAGTTGCAGCGGCGGCGCGACCTTGTCGATCGGCAGCCACGGCACGACATCGTCGGCGAAGGCCTGGGCGCACAGGAAGGCGGCCACCCAGCCCAGCACCGACAGCACCTCGAACATGAGCCCGCGCCACAGGCCCAGCAGCACCGACAGCAGCAGCAAGGTGAGCAGCACCCAGTCGGTCAGCAGCATGGCGCCCCTCCGTTCAGAGGGTCAGGATGGCGGCCGGCAGGCCCAGGGACTTGACGCGGGCGGCGGCCTTCTCGGCCTCGGCGCGGCTGTCGAAGGGGCCCACCCGCACGCGCACGCGCTTGCCATCCGCCGTCTGGGCCACGTTCACGTAGGTCTTGAGGCCGGCGCGCTCGAGCTTCTGGCGTGTTTCGCGGGCGCGGGCCTCGTCGGCGAAAGCGCCCACCTGCACCACCACGCGCTCGGTCGCGGCGGCGGTGGCGGGCGGGGTCTGGCCGCGCAAGATGGCCTGGGCGCGCGCGGCGTCGGCGGCATCGCGTTTCGGCGGCTCGGGCGCCGGAGCCGGAGCCGGAGCCGGAGCCGGAGCCGGCGCAGGACTGGGGACGGGCGCGGGCGCCGGACTGGGCGCAGGGGCTGACGAGGGGGCGGGCGTCGGCAAGGGGGCCGGGGCCGGCGAAGGGCTGGGCGCGGGGGCGGGCCGGGTCGTGCTGGCCAGGGGCGGCGCGGCATCGCGGCCGGGGATGTCGATCGGAATATCCACCGCGATCGGGCGCGGCTGGCTGTCGAACAGCAGCGGAAAACCGATGACGCCGGCGGCCACCAGGATGCTGGCGCCGATGAGCCGGTGGCGCGCCCGGCGACGCACCGCTTCGATGGTGGGTGGCGATGCGTTGGCGCCGCCCTGGGAGCCGGAGCGTGAGCTGATCATGGGGTCGCGAGGGCCTTGGTCGGCACGGTTCAGGCGGCGAGGTGCGGCGCCGCGAGCTTCGGCAATCCGTCCTGCAGCACACCACCGACGGTGTAGAACGAGCCAAAGACGAGGATTCTATCAGCGGGGTCCGCCGCGCCCAGGGCCGCGGCCAATGCCTCGCGCGGGTCGCGGTGCAGGCTGGCGTCGCGTCCCCCGGGTCCTTTCAGACCCTCCACCAGGGGCTTGAGGTCGGCGGCCCGGCTGGCCCGTGGCAGGGGCAGGTCGGTCAGGTACCAGCGGTCGATCAGCGGCGCGATGCGCGCCAGCATGGTGCCGAGGTCCTTGTCGGCCATGGCGCCGAACACGGCGTGCGTGCGCGGGTAGAAGCCCATGGCGTCGAGGTTGGCGGCCAGCGCGGCCACCGAATGCGGGTTGTGCGCCACGTCCAGCACCAGCGCGGGCCGGCCGGGCACGATCTGGAAACGCCCCGGCAGTTCGACCAGCACGAAGCCGGTGCGCACGGCCTGGGCCGTGACCGGCAGGCGAGCGCGCAGGGCCTCGATGGCGGCCAGCGCGCCGGCCGCGTTGAGCAGCTGGTTGGCGCCGCGCAGCGCCGGGTAGGCCAGGCCGCTGTAGCGGCGCCCGCCGCGCGAGGGGTGCATGGCCCAGCCCCACTGCTGCTGGTCGCCCGCGACGTGGAAGTCGACGCCCACGCGCCAGAGCTCGGCGTCGATCTCGCGCGCGTGGTCGATCAGGCTCTGCGGCGGCGCCGGGTCGCTCACCACGGCGGGGCGGCCGGTGCGCATGATGCCGGCCTTCTCGCGGCCGATGCTCTCGCGGTCGGGGCCGAGCAGGGCCATGTGGTCGAGGTCGATGCTGGTGATGACCGCGCAGTCGGCGTCGAGGATGTTGACCGCGTCGAGCCGGCCGCCCAGGCCGACCTCCAGGATGGCCACGTCCACCGCCTCGCGCGCGATGGTGCGCAGGATGGCCAGGGTGGTGAATTCGAAATAGGTCAGGCTCACCTCGGGCTCGCCGCCCTGCCCGCGCCGCGCCACGTCCACCTCGGCCATGGCGGGCACCAGCGTGTCGGCCGACACCACCTCGCCCGCGATGCGGCAGCGCTCCTCGAAATGCACCAGGTGCGGCGAGCTGTAGACGCCCGTGCGATAGCCCGACTGGGTGTAGATGGACTCCAGCATGGCGCAGGTGCTGCCCTTGCCGTTGGTGCCGGCCACGGTGATCACCGGGCAGCTCAGTTGCAGGCCCATGCGCCGCGCCACGGTCGTCACGCGCTCCAGGCCCATGTCTATGGCCTGCGGGTGCAGGCGCTCGGCGTGGGCCAGCCAGTCGGCCAGCGTCACGGGGTGGTCGGGAACGGGGATCTCAAGCATCTCGCGATTGTCCCACCCGCCCCCTGGCCCGACATGGCTGACGGACAATCCCGCCCATGATCACGCTGCATGGCATTCCGAACTGCGACACGGTGAAGAAGGCGCGCGCCTGGCTGGACGCCAACGGCCGCGAACACCATTTCCACGATTTCAAGAAGCAGGGCGTGCCCGAGGCCGGGCTGGACGCCTGGCTGGCCAGCGCGGGCTGGGAAACCCTGGTGAACCGCAAGGGCACCACCTGGCGCCGGCTCGACGAGGCCACGCGCGCCGCCGTGGTGGACAGCGCCAGCGCGCGCCGCCTGCTGCTCGAGCAGCCCAGCCTGATCAAGCGGCCCGTGGTGCTGTGGAGCGACGGCGCCATCACCGTGGGCTTCGACCCGACTGACTGGGCCGCCCGGCGCTGAGCCGCGGCCGGCCCCCCCGACCGCCCTCCCGGGGCCGCGACCTAAAATCGCGGCTTTGCCTTCATCACGCCCTCCAGCACCATGACCACCACCCAGATCAGCGGCGTCACCGTCGCCACCCAGGCCAACGTCTACTTCGACGGCAAATGCGTGAGCCACAGCCTCACCCTGGCCGACGGCACGAAACAATCGGTGGGCGTGATCCTGCCCGCCACGCTGACCTTCAACACCGGCGCGCCCGAGGTCATGGAATGCGTGGCCGGTGGCTGCGAATACCTGCTGGCCGGCAGCAGCACCTGGGTGAAAAACGGCCCGGGCGAGCAGTTCAGCGTGCCCGGCAACAGCAGCTTCCAGATCCGCGTGAGCGAGGCCTACCACTACATCTGCCGTTTCGGCTGAGCCACCACAGGACACCGACATGGCCACCATCCTGCAACACCTGCCCACGCAACAGAAAGTCGGCATCGCCTTCTCCGGCGGCCTGGACACCAGCGCCGCCCTGCTGTGGATGAAGAAGAAGGGCGCCCTGCCCTATGCCTACACGGCCAACCTGGGCCAGCCCGACGAGGACGACTACGAGGCCATCCCGCGCAAGGCCATGGCCTATGGTGCCGAGAAGGCCCGCCTGATCGACTGCCGCCTGCAGCTGGCGCACGAGGGCATCGCCGCGCTGCAGTGCGGTGCCTTCCACATCAGCACGGCCGGCATCACCTACTTCAACACCACCCCACTGGGCCGCGCCGTCACCGGCACCATGCTGGTGGCCGCCATGAAGGAAGACGACGTCCACATCTGGGGCGATGGCTCCACCTTCAAGGGCAACGACATCGAGCGCTTCTACCGCTACGGCCTGCTCACCAACCCCAGCCTCAAGATCTACAAGCCCTGGCTGGACCAGCGCTTCATCGACGAACTCGGTGGCCGCAAGGAGATGAGCGAATTCCTCATCGCCAACGGCTTCGACTACAAGATGAGCGTGGAGAAGGCCTACAGCACCGACAGCAACATGCTCGGCGCCACGCACGAGGCCAAGGACCTGGAGCACCTGAACTCGGGCATCCGCATCGTCAACCCCATCATGGGCGTGCCCTTCTGGCGCGAGGACTGCGTGGTCAAGCCCGAAGAGGTGACGGTGCGTTTCGAGGACGGCCAGCCCGTGGCCCTCAATGGCCAGAGCTTCGCCAGCCCGGTCGACCTCATCATGAAGGCCAATGAGATCGGCGGGCGCCACGGCCTGGGCATGAGCGACCAGATCGAG
>NZ_MKSS01000275.1:0-14233 GCF_001897365.1 Hydrogenophaga sp. 70-12 | reverse complement strand
CGGGCGCGATGGCATGCTCAGCGGCATCAACATCGAGGCCACGGTGAAGCTGGCGCAGTCCCTGTCCATCCCGGTTATCGCCTCGGGTGGCCTGTCCAAGCTCGACGACATCCGCCAGCTCTGCGCGGTGGAAGACGAGGGCGTGGAGGGCGTGATCTGCGGCCGCTCCATCTACAGCGGGGACCTCGATTTCGAGGCCGCGCAGAAGCTCGCGGACGAATTGAATGGCTGAGACCTGATGCTCGCCAAACGCATCATCCCCTGCCTGGACGTCACCGGTGGCCGCGTCGTCAAGGGCGTGAACTTCGTCGAACTGCGCGACGCGGGCGACCCGGTGGAAATCGCGGCGCGCTACAACGAGCAGGGCGCCGACGAGCTCACCTTCCTCGACATCACCGCCACCAGCGACGGCCGCGACCTGATCCTGCCCATCATCGAGGCCGTGGCCTCGCAGGTCTTCATCCCGCTCACCGTGGGCGGCGGTGTGCGCACCGTGGAAGACGTGCGCCGCTTGCTCAACGCGGGCGCCGACAAGACCAGCTTCAATTCGGCGGCCATCGCCAACCCGCAGGTCATCCGCGACGCCTCCGACAAGTACGGCGCGCAGTGCATCGTGGTCGCCATCGACGCCAAGCGCCGCGCCGACGGGCAGGGCTGGGACGTGTACAGCCACGGCGGGCGCAAGAACACCGGCCTCGACGCCGTGGCCTGGGCCAGGCAGATGGCCGATTTCGGCGCCGGCGAGATCCTGCTCACCAGCATGGACCGCGACGGCACCAAGTCGGGTTTCGATCTGGCGCTCACGCGCGCCGTGGCCGACGCGGTGAGCGTGCCCGTCATCGCCTCCGGTGGCGTGGGCAACCTGGACCATCTGGCCGACGGCGTGCAGCAAGGCGGCGCCGACGCGGTGCTGGCCGCCAGCATCTTCCACTACGGTGAATACACGGTCGCGCAGGCCAAGGCCCGTATGGCCGAGCGCGGCATTCCGGTGAGGTTGTGATGGACTGGCTCGACGCCGTGAAATGGGACGAGCAGGGCCTGGTGCCCGTGATCGCGCAGGAAGCCGCCACCGGCGATGTGCTGATGTTCGCCTGGATGAACCGCGAGGCGCTGCAGAAGACCGCCGAACTGGGCCGGGCGGTGTACTACAGCCGCTCGCGCCGCAAGCTCTGGTTCAAGGGCGAGGAGTCCGGTCACGTGCAGACCGTGCACGACATCCGCCTGGACTGCGACAACGACGTGGTGTTGCTCAAGGTCACGCAGCTCGGGCACGAGCCGGGCATCGCCTGCCACACCGGCCGGCACAGCTGTTTCTTCCAGCGCCACGAGAACGGCCAATGGGTCACCGTGGAACCGGTCTTGAAAGACCCGGAATCCATCTACAAATAGGCCATGAGCGACGCACGGCCGCCCGAAGTCGCTCGCACCGCAGCGCGCTGCGCGGAGGTATCCAATTGACCAGCACCGACGACCTGGCCCGTCTGGCCGCCGTGATCGAGAGCCGCAAGCCCGCGAACGGTGGCGATCCCGAGAAAAGCTACGTCGCGCGCCTGCTGCACAAGGGCCCTGAGGCCTTCCTCAAGAAAATCGGCGAGGAAGCGACCGAGGCCGTGATGGCCGCCAAGGACCTGGAGCACGGCGGCGACGACCGCCAGAAGCTGGTGAACGAAACCGCCGACCTCTGGTTCCACAGCATGATCGCCCTGGCCCATTTCGGGCTCGGGCCGTCCGACGTGGTGGCCGAGCTGGTGCGCCGCGAAGGCCTGAGCGGCCTGGAAGAGAAAGCCCTGCGCAAGGTGCGCGAACGCGAAGCGAAGGAGTGATGCCGTGAGCGACGTGATCGACGTGGAAACCACCGACAGCGAGAAAGCCCAGTCGCTCAAGAGCGTGGGCTGGCTCAGCTACATCCTGCACCTCATCGTGGCGGTGGGCGCGGTGTTGCCCTCGGCGCAGCCGGGCATCGCGCTGCTCATCGTGGCGCTGATCATCGACCTGGTGAAGCAGGGCGAGGCCGCCGGCACCTGGCAGGCCAGTCACTTCTCCTGGCGCATCCGCTCGGTCATCTGGGCGGCCATCCTGTACGTGGTGACGATCCCGCTCTGGCTGCTGCTCTTCGTGCCCGGCTGGATCGCCTGGTGCCTGATCTCGATCTGGTTCCTCTACCGCATCGTCAAGGGCATGGTGAACATGAACGCCAACCGCCCCATGCCGCAATAAGGCCACCGACACATGAGCGCACACGACCCGAACTGCATCTTCTGCAAGATCGTCGCCGGCCAGATCCCGTCCCGCAAGGTCTACGAGGACGAGGAGGTGTTCGCCTTCCACGACATCAATCCCTGGGCGCCGGTGCACTTTCTCATGGTGCCCAAGGCGCACATCCCGTCCATGGCCCAGGTCGGGCCCGAGCACGAGCGCCTGATGGGCCGCTTGCTCACCCTGGCCCCCAGGCTGGCGATGGAGCAGGGCTGCAACCCCTATCCCGAAGGCGGATTCCGCATCGTGTGCAACACGGGCCAGGAGGGTGGCCAGGAAGTCCACCACCTGCACCTGCACGTGATCGGCGGTCCCCGCCCCTGGGCCCGGGGCTGATCCCTGCGGCGCGCTGTGTCATGCCGGGACGGCCGGTTGAACCCCGGGTGGCGGCTTAGAATCCCAGGATTGCGCGCGCGCTCACCCCACCTCTCTGGAGATTGACATGGGTACGTTTTCCATCTGGCACTGGCTCATCGTGCTGCTCATCGTGGTCATGGTGTTCGGGACCAAGAAACTCAAGAACATCGGCTCCGACCTCGGCGGCGCCGTCAAGGGCTTCAAGGACGGCATGAAGGAAGGTGGCCAGAACGCCGCCGACACCACCGCCGCGCCCACGGCCCAGGTCACGCAGAACAGCTCTGCGGACAAGGGCACCATCGACGTCGAAGCCAAGCAAAAGAGCTGAGGCGCCTCGCCCGCGCCCCTTCCTGGCCCGTGATCCCCGCGGGCGTTCCGGGCGGGGCCGCTGGCGCAGCGGCTGATCCATGATCGACCTCGGCATATCCAAGCTCGCGCTCATCGGCGCGGTGGCGCTTGTCGTCATCGGCCCCGAGAAGCTGCCGCGCGTGGCGCGCACCGTGGGTGCCCTGCTGGGCAAGGCCCAGCGCTACGTGGCCGACGTCAAGGCCGAGGTCAACCGGTCCATGGAGCTCGAAGAGCTCAAGAAGATGAAGGACTCGGTGGAGACCGCGGCGCGCGACGTGCAGTCCTCCGTGGAGTCTGGCGCCAGTGATTTCGAGAAATCCTGGTCGGACGCCACCGCCGGCCTCGACAACGAACCCCTGCGCGAGCCCACCGAGGCGGACGCCATGAACGCCATCGGGCAAGGGGTGTACCCGGTCTACCGGCACCCGAAGAAGAACTTTCGCCTGAAGCAGAAGGCCGTGCCGCAGTGGTTCAAGGCGCGCACGGGCGTGCGCACCCGCACCCAGTCGGGCGCCGCGCGCGTGGCGCGTTTCCGGCCCCGCCCGTCCAGCAAGCCCTGATGTCCAACAAGCCCGATTCCGACGACGAGCTGGCCGGTACCGAACAGCCTTTCGTGCAGCACCTGATGGAGCTGCGCGACCGCCTGATCTACAGCATCATCGGCCTGGCCGTGTGCATGGCCGCACTGGCCCTGTGGCCCGGCCCCAGCGGTCTCATCGACCTGATCGCCATTCCCATCCGCGCCCACATGCCGCCCGAAGCGCGACTGATCGCCGTGGGCGTGTTCTCGCCCTTCTTCGTGCCGTTGAAGGTGCTGGCCATGGCGGCGGTGCTGCTGTCGCTGCCCTGGTGGATGTACCAGCTCTGGTCCTTCATCGCGCCGGGCCTGTACAGCCACGAGAAGCGGTTCGCCGTGCCGCTGATCATCCTGGGCAGCCTGCTGGCCTACGCGGGCATCGCGTTCGTGCAGTTCTTCGTGCTCGACAAGATGTTCGGCTTCATCCAGAAGTTCACGCCCGCCAGCGTGGCCGCTACGCCCGACATCGCGTCCTACGTGGAGGCGATCCTGGGCCTGTACCTGGCTTTCGGCCTGGCGTTCCAGGTGCCCATCGTGGTGGTGCTGCTGGTGAAGATGGGCATGGTGTCGGTGCAGAAGCTGCGGGACTTCCGCGGCTACTTCATCGTCATCGCCTTCATCGTCGCTGCAATCGTCACGCCGCCCGACGTGATCTCGCAACTGGCGCTGGCGGTGCCCATGATCGTGCTCTATGAAGCCGGCATCTGGGGCGCGCAGGTGTTCGTCAAGCGCACGCAGGCCGAGGGCGAAGAAGCCAGCGACGAGAAGACCGCCTCCTGACGGCGGACGCGGCGCAGGCCACGGGCCTCAGCGGCGGTTGATGGTCTGCTGCGCGATGTTGCGCCGGCCTGGTGTCACCTCGATCTGCATCGAGGCCTCGCGGCGCAGCACGTCGAGGCGGGCCTTCTCGCCCGGCGGCAGCGCCGCCACGGCGGCCAGCAGCTGCGGCACGTTCTTCACTTCCTGGCCCTTCACGGCCGTGATCACGTCGCCCGGGCGAATGCCGGCCTGGGCCGCCGGGCCGTTCTGCAGCACACCGGTGATGATGACGCCGCTGCGCCGGCCCACGCCGAAGCTCTCGGCGAGTTCGGGCGTGAGGTCCTGCGGCTCCACGCCGATCCAGCCGCGCGTGACCTTGCCCTCCTTGACGATGGCCTCCATCACGCTGCGCGCAGTGGACGTGGGGATGGCGAAGCCGATGCCCATGGAGCCGCCCGAGCGCGAGTAGATGGCGGTGTTGATGCCCATCAGGTGCCCTTGCACGTCGACCAGGGCGCCGCCCGAGTTGCCCGGGTTGATGGCCGCGTCGGTCTGGATGAAGTTCTCGAAGGTGTTGATGCCGAGCTGGGTGCGGCCCAGGGCGCTGACGATGCCGCTGGTGACGGTCTGGCCCACGCCGAAGGGGTTGCCGATCGCCAGCACCGGGTCGCCGACCTGCAGGGCGTCGGAGTTGCCCAGGGTGATGACCGGGAGGTCGGTCAGCTCGATCTTGAGCACGGCGAGATCGGTCTCGGGGTCGGTGCCGATCACCTTGGCGGCGGCCTGACGGCCGTCGTTCAGGCTAACCTGAATCTCGTCGGCTTCTTCGACCACGTGGTTGTTGGTGAGCACGTAGCCGGCGGGGCTGACGATCACGCCCGAGCCCAGGCCGGTCTGCGGTTGGCTGTTGGCCTGGTCGCCGAAGAAGAAGCGGAACCAGGGGTCGACGCTGTGCGGGTTGTTGGCGGGCGCCTTGCTGGTGTTGATGCTCACCACCGGCGGCGAGGCGGTCTTGGCGGCGGCGCGCAGGCTCACGGTGCCCGGGTCGGCCGCGCTGGACGGCGCCTCGAACACCGGCACCACCGAGGGCAGCGAGCGCCGGCCCAACCACTGCGGCTGCAGCGTGGCCACCACGAAGAACACCGCCACCAGCACGGTGACGGTTTGGGCAAACACGAGCCAGAGTCGTTTCATGGAAAAGTCGGCGGAGGAAAGGGCGGAATTGTCCCGCATTCGGCTGAGGGATATGTGGCTGTCAGAATGCCGCATTTCAAGCCGCCGCGCGCAGGCTTTCCCCATGAGCACCAACCGAGACACCCTGGTCCACGCCTTCGACGCCTTGCTGCAGCCCGCGCCGTTCAAGGACTACGGGCCCAATGGCCTGCAGGTGGAGGGGCGGGCGCAGGTTCGCCGGCTGATCAGCGGCGTCACCGCCAGCCTGGCGCTGATCGAGGCCGCGATCGAGATGCAAGCCGACGCCATCTTCGTGCACCACGGGCTGTTCTGGCGCGGCCAGGACGGGCGGGTCACCGGCTGGATGAAGCAGCGCCTGTCGCGCCTGCTGGCGCACGACATCAACCTGATCGCCTACCACCTGCCGCTGGACGCCCACCCCACGCTGGGCAACAACGCGCAACTCGCCCGGGTGCTGGACATCGCGCTGGAGGATGGCGTGCGCTTCGGCGACCAATCGCTGGGCTTCATGGGGCAGCGCCCCACGGCGCCGGCTGAGGCGCTGGCGGCCCATGTGGAACAGGCCCTGGGCCGGCCGGTGACGCTGGTGGCGCCGCCGGGCCACACGGTGCGCCGCATCGGGCTGTGCACGGGCGGGGCCCAGGGCTATTTCGAGGCCGCCATCGCGGCCGGTGCCGACGCCTTCATCACCGGCGAGATCTCCGAGCCCCAGGCCCACTACGCCCGCGAATGCGGCGTGGCCTACCTGGCCTGCGGGCACCACGCCAGCGAGCGCTACGGCGCCCCCGCCGTCGCCGCCCACGTAGCCTCGGCGCTGGGTCTCGAGCACCGCTTCATCGACATTCCCAACCCCGCGTGATGGCGAAGCGCCCGGTCCTGATCAGCATGGGCGATCCCGCGGGCATCGGCCCCGAGATCGTGTGGCGCGCCTTGCGCGAGCGGCCCGCGCTGCGGCGCGAGGTGGTGGTGGTGGGCGACATGGCCTGTCTGCGGCGCGCGGCGCGGCTGGGCGTGGTGCCCGACTCGGCCGAGGGCGGCCTGGTGCTGGCCGAGCTGGAAGAACCCGCCCAATGGGCCGGACTGCCGCCCGGCGCCGTGGGCGTGTGGCAGGCGGGCGACGCCCTGGCGCCACCCGCCTGGGGCCAGGTGAGCGCGGCGGCGGGCCGGGCGGCGGCGGCGGCCATTCGCCAGGGGGCCCAGGCGGCGCTGGACGGCCGGGCGCGCGCCCTGGTCACGGCACCGATCCACAAGGAGGCACTGGCGGCGGCCGGCGAACCCTACCCCGGCCACACCGAGTTGCTGCAGGCCCTCGCGGCGCGGCACCAGGGCGTGCCCGTGGCGGCATTGCCGGTGCGCATGATGCTCAGCGCGCCTGGCCTGGCCACGGTGCTGGTGAGCATCCACGTCTCGCTGCGCGATGCCCTGGCCGCGGTGACGACAGAGGGTGTGCTGGAGACCATCCGCATCACCGACGCCCATTTCCGCCGCGCCGGCCTGGCGCAGCCCCGCATTGCGGTGGCTGGGCTGAACCCGCACGCGGGAGAGGGCGGGCTGTTCGGGCGCGAGGAGATCGAAGCGATCGAACCCGCTGTGCGGGCGGCGCGCGACCAGGGCATCGCGGCCAGCGGGCCGCACCCGCCGGACACCGTGTTCATGCGGGCGCGCCAGGGCGCCTTCGACGTGGTCGTGGCGATGTACCACGACCAGGGGCTCATTCCCGTGAAGCTGCTGGGCCTGGAGCACGGCGTGAACACCACCCTGGGCCTGCCGTTCGTGCGCACCAGCCCGGACCATGGCACGGCGTTTGACATCGCCGGCAGCGGGCGCGCCAGCGCTGACAGCCTGCTGGCGGCCATCGACGCCGCGATGGCCGCGGCCCCGGAGGGTGCCGGCCTTACTTCTTGAGGCTGTCGCGGATCTCGCGCAGCAGGACGATGTCCTCGGGCGGCGCGGCGGGCGGTGCCGGGGGGGCCGGCGGGGTCTCGCGCTTGAGGCGGTTGACCTGCTTGATCATCAGGAAAATGATGAACGCCAGGATGAAGAAGTTGATGGCCACGGTGATGAAGCTGCCATAGGCCAGCACCGGCACGCCGGCCTGTTTCATGGCCGCCAGGGTGCGGGCCGTGCCCTCCGGTGCCGTGCCCAGCACCAGGAACAGGTTGCTGAAGTCAAGCTTGCCGAACACCAGGCCCACCACCGGCATGATCACGTCGTCCACCAGCGAGCCGACGATCTTGCCGAAGGCGCCGCCGATGATCACGCCCACGGCCAGATCGATGACATTGCCCTTGACGGCGAATTCCTTGAACTCCTGCATCATGCCCATGTGCCTTCTCCGGGGGGTAGTGGTCGGGCGCGCATTGTCACACGCGAATTCCGGCGCGCCCCGGTCGCGGGCCCCGGGCAAAACCCGGCTGGACCCTTGACATGGTCCAGTACAATGCCGGGTTGTCCCTGATTCCCCTCCCGCAAGACGAGAAAGTCCCCCATGAGTGAAGCTCCCGCCAACCAAGGCAAGGCCGCTGTGGACAACAGTCGCCGGACCTGGCTGATCACCTCCTGCGCCATGGGTGGCGTGGGTGCCGCGGCTGTCGCCGTGCCCTTCGTGAGTTCCTTCCAGCCCTCCGAGCGCGCCAAGGCCGCGGGCGCGGCGGTTCAGGTGGACGTCTCCACCATCGCCCCGGGCGAGAAGCGCATCGTGGAATGGCGCGGCAAGCCGGTGTGGGTGATGCGCCGCACGCCCGAGCAGCTGGCGACGCTGGAGAAGGACGAGGCCCAGCTGGCCGACCCGAAGTCCGAGCGCACCGCGTTCCCCACGCCCGAGTACGCGAAGAACCGCACCCGCTCGATCAAGCCCGAAATTCTCGTGGCCATCGGCATCTGCACCCACCTGGGCTGCTCGCCTGGCGACAAGTTCACGCCCGGCCCGCAGCCCTCGCTGCCGGATAACTGGCTGGGTGGTTTCCTTTGCGCCTGCCATGGCTCGACCTTCGATCTGGCCGGCCGCGTGTTCCAGAACAAGCCCGCGCCCGACAACCTCGAGATCCCGCCGCACTACTACGTCTCCGAGAACGTGCTGCTGATCGGCGAGGAAAAGCCGGCCTGAGGCCGCGCCATCGAGCCTGAACACCCCCGGACCATCGAGGCACGCATCCCATGGCTGAATTCAAAGAAATCTCCCCCGACGCACCGCTGAGCCAGAAGGCGCTGAACTGGGTCGACAACCGGTTCCCGCTCTCCAAGCTCTACAACGAGCACCTCGCCGAGTACTACGCGCCGAAGAACTTCAACTTCTGGTACTTCTTCGGTTCGCTGGCGCTGCTGGTGCTGGTCATCCAGATCGTCACCGGCATCTTTCTGGTGATGCACTACAAGCCCGACGCGAACGTGGCCTTCGCCTCGGTCGAGTACATCATGCGCGACGTGCCCTGGGGCTGGCTGATCCGCTACATGCACTCCACCGGCGCCTCGGCGTTTTTCGTGGTGGTCTACCTGCACATGTTCCGCGGCCTGCTGTACGGCAGCTACCGCAAGCCGCGCGAGCTGGTCTGGGTGTTCGGCTGCGCGATTTTCCTGTGCCTGATGGCCGAGGCCTTCATGGGCTACCTGCTGCCCTGGGGCCAGATGTCCTACTGGGGCGCCCAGGTGATCGTGAACCTGTTCTCCGCCATTCCGTACATCGGCCCTGACCTGGCCCTGCTGATCCGCGGCGACTACGTGGTGGGCGACGCCACGCTGAACCGCTTCTTCAGCTTCCACGTCATCGCGGTGCCGCTGGTGCTGCTGGGCCTGGTGGTGGCGCACATCATCGCCCTGCACGAAGTGGGCTCCAACAACCCCGACGGCGTGGAGATCAAGGCCAACAAGGACGCGTCGGGCAAGCCGGTCGACGGCATCCCCTTCCACCCCTACTACACCGTGCACGACATCCTGGGCGTGGCGGTCTTCCTGATGGTGTTCTCGGCCGTGGTGTTCTTCGCGCCCGAGTTCGGCGGCTACTTCCTGGAGTTCAACAACTTCATCCCGGCCGACCCGCTGACCACGCCGCTGCACATCGCGCCGGTCTGGTACTTCACGCCGTTCTATTCGATGCTGCGCGCCATCACCGCCGAGTTCATGTACGTGCTGGTCGCCTGCGTGGTGCTGGCCGCCGTGTTCGGCCTGATCAAGGCCCGCGTCAACGCGGCGCTCAAAGGCGTGATCGTGGTCGCCGCCCTGCTGGTGTCGGCGGCCATGCTGACCTACGACGCCAAGTTCTGGGGCGTGATCGTCATGGGCGCCGCCGTGATCATCCTGTTCTTCCTGCCCTGGCTCGACAACAGCCCGGTCAAGTCGATCCGCTACCGCCCGAGCTGGAACAAGTGGCTCTACACCGTGTTCGTCATCAACTTCTTCGTGCTGGGCTACCTGGGCATCCAGGCGCCCTCGCCGATCGGCGAGCGCGTGTCGCAGGTGGGCACCCTGTTCTACTTCGGCTTCTTCCTGCTGATGCCGTGGTGGAGCCGCCTGGGCGAGTTCAAGCCGGTCCCCGACCGGGTGACCTTCCAGCCGCACTGAGCCAACGCGACGACATCCGGAGAGCGAACGTTATGAAAAAGATTCTTCTGGGCATCGCGTTGTCCCTGGGCCTGAGCGGCGCCGCCCTGGCCGCCGGCGCTGGCATCCCGCTGGACCGTGCCCCGCAACGCACCAACGACATGGCCGCGCTGCAGAACGGCGCCAAGCTGTTCGTCAACTACTGCCTGAACTGCCACTCGGCGGCCTTCATGCGCTACAACCGCCTGCGCGACATTGGCCTGAACGACAAGCAGATCGCCGAAAACCTCACCTTCGCCACCGACAAGATCGGCGACACCATGAAGGCGGCCATCGACCCCAAGATGGCCAAGGACTGGTTCGGCAAGGTGCCACCCGACCTGACCCTGGTGGCCCGTTCGCGCGCCAGCTCGGCCGGCAGCGGCCCTGACTACCTCTACACCCTGCTGCGCACCTACTACCGCGACGACACCAAGCCCACCGGCTGGAACAACAAAGCCTTCCCCAACATCGGCATGCCGCACCCGCTGTGGGAGCTGCAGGGCGAGCGCAAGCCCGTCTACGACAAGGTGGAGAGCCACGGCCACGAAGTCGAGGTGCTGCGCGGCTGGGAACAGGTCAAGCCGGGCACCATGACCCAGGCCCAGTACGACCAGAACGTCGGCGACCTGGTGGCCTACCTCCAGTGGATGGCCGAGCCCGCCGCGAAGAACCGCGTGCGCATCGGCGTGTGGGTGCTGATCTTCCTCGGCTTCTTCACCGTCGTCGCCTGGCGCCTCAACGCCGCGTACTGGAAAGACGTCAAATAAGCCTTCGTCTCGGGGTGCAACCCACCCCTTGTCGCCCACAGTGGCTTGCGGTGCCCAAGCGGCACAATCGCAAGCCACTGTTTTCTGTTTCAGGAGACGCCAACCATGATGGTTTTGTACTCGGGCACCACCTGCCCCTATTCGCACCGCTGCCGCTTCGTGCTGTTCGAAAAGGGCATGGACTTCGAGATCCGCGACGTCGACTTGTACAACAAGCCCGAAGACATCGCCGTGATGAACCCGTACGGCCAGGTGCCGATCCTGGTCGAGCGCGACCTGATCCTGTACGAGTCGAACATCATCAACGAGTACATCGACGAGCGCTTCCCGCACCCGCAGCTCATGCCGGGCGACCCGGTGGACCGCGCACGCGTGCGCCTGTTCCTGCTCAACTTCGAGAAGGAACTGTTCACGCACGTGTCGGTGCTCGAATCGCGCACCAGCAAGGGCAACGACAAGGCGCTGGAAAAGGCCCGCTCGCACATCCGCGACCGCCTCACGCAGCTCGCGCCCGTGTTCATGAAGAACAAGTTCATGCTGGGCGACAACTTCTCCATGCTCGATGTGGCGATTGCGCCGCTGCTGTGGCGCCTGGACTTCTACGGCATCGAGCTCAGCAAGAACGCCGCGCCGCTGCTGAAGTACGCGGAGCGCATCTTCTCGCGCCCGGCCTACATCGAGGCGCTGACGCCGTCCGAGAAGGTCATGCGCAAGTAAGGCGCGCCCGTTCCGCCGCAGCGCCATGACCCAGGCAGAGCCACCGGTCCCGTCGACCCGCCCCTACCTCATCCGGGCGCTGTACGAATGGTGCAGCGACAACGGGTACTCGCCTTACATCGCCGTGCACGTGGATGCCTCGGTGCAGGTGCCGATGGAGTTCGTGCGCAACGGCGAGATCGTGCTCAACGTGAGCATGGAGGCCACCAAGGACCTGCGCCTGGACAACGAGTACATCACCTTCAAGGCGCGTTTCGGCGGCGTGTCGCGGGAGATCGTGGTGCCGATCACCCACGTCATCGCGATCTACGCGCGCGAGAACGGGCAGGGCATGGCCTTTCCCGCGCCGGCGCCCTCGCAGCCGCCGGCGGCTGCGGAACCTGCCCCGCCGTCCTCGCTGCGGGCTGTCACGCCCGACGACCCGACCCCGCCCGAGCCGGGCGGTGATGGCCCTGGCCGTCCGGGTGGCCGGCCGCAGCTCAAGCGAGTGAAGTGAACCTAGAATCGCTGCCCCGGCCGCTTTAGCTCAGTTGGTAGAGCAATCGCCTTGTAAGCGATAGGTCGTCCGTTCGAGTCGGACAAGCGGCACCACCCGGTCTCCCCGCGGGCGCGCTCATCGGCCTGGCGTTTGGACTTTGATGCGGATTGCGCTAACCTGCGCCCCGCTTTCGTGCAATGCGTCACGCAGCGCGGGCAGCAGCTGCCGCAATTTGGCCGCCGCCGCGCTGCTGCGAACCAGCAGGCACCACTCGGCGTCCTGCAGGGGCCCGGCGGTGACCTGGGTGCGCAGGGCATGGGGAATGCGCTCCCGAACAAGATCGAGACAGCGCTGCGACTGGCGGATCCTGGCCTGCAGTTCGGCCAGGCCAGGCGCGGCGCCAACGGCCTCCTGCAGGCTGAAGACGGAGGGGGATTGTCGGGTCGGCATGCGGTCATTCTGACCGAGTCGGTCGTGCCGCGTCGAGCGGGTCGCTCAGCAAAGGAACAGAGCCGTGCACATCATCATCACCGACGCTTGGCTCGCCCGCCGCCAGGCCCTGCACCTGAACGGCTGGAAGCTGATCGCCGTGGCCGTGCTGGCCGTGCTGGGCCTCATGTTCGGCGCGGTGGCCACCTACCACTGGGTGTTCCTGGAGGGCATTCGCCAGGGCTGGCCCGGCTTCGCTTCCGTGGCGCGCCTGGTGCACCGCGATGACCCCGGCCAACGCGACGCCTACCTGCGCGCCAACCTCGACGCGATGGCGCGCAAGCTCGGCGAGATGCAAGCGCGCATGATGCAGATCGACTCGCTCGGTGAGCGCGTCGCCGGCCTGGCCGGCCTGGAGCCCGCGCAGGCGCGGCCGCCCCTGCCCGGTTCGGGCGGTGTGCTGGTCTCCAACCGCTCGCTCACGCTGGAGGAGCTCGCGCGCGAGATGGAGGCGGCGGACGCCGGCAGCGGCGCGCGCGTGGACTGGCTCACCGCGATCGAGTCGCGCCTCTTCGACCAGAAGATCCAGAGCACCCTGATACCGACGGAAAAGCCTGTGGTGGACGGGCGGGTGGGCTCGGGCTTCGGCTTCCGCATCGACCCGATCAACGGCCAGTCGGCCCTGCACACGGGCCTGGACTTTCCCGCGGAGACGGGCACGCCCATCGTGGCCGCCGCCGGTGGCGTGGTCATCGCGCAGGAGTACCACGCCGCCTATGGCAACCTGGTGGAGATCGACCACGGCAACGACCTGGTGACGCGCTACGCCCACACCTCCAAGGTCTTCGTGAAGAAGGGCGACATCGTCAAACGCGGCCAGAAGATCGCCGAGGTCGGCTCGACCGGGCGCTCCACCGGCCCGCACCTGCACTTCGAGGTGTGGGTGGCGGGCGTGCCGCAGAACCCGCAGAAATTCCTGCAGGCCGGCGAAACCCTGGCCCGCTCGCCGCCCGGGCCGAACGCCCCACGCACGCGCTGAAGCGCACCGGGGCCGGCCGCTAAAATGCCGGTTTCGCGCTTGAAAGCCGCGTGTTCGCCGGCATGTAGAGGCCTTGTGCCCCGTTGTCGCAGGCCGTGGGCGCGCAAGCGTCCTTCCGATCGATCCTTGCTGTCCACGCCAGGGCCTCGCGGCCTGGCCTCCCGGACGCCCTCATATGGCCACCAATTTCCTCACCAAGCTCTTCGGAAGCCGTAACGACCGCCTGCTCAAGCAGTTCCGCAAAACGGTCGAGCGCATCAATGCCCTGGAGCCGCAGTTCGAGAAGCTCGGCGACGACGAACTCAAGGCCAAGACCGAGGTCTTCCGCCAGCGCCTGGCGCAGGGCGAGACGCTGGATGCCCTCCTGCCCGAGGCCTTCGCGGTCGTGCGCGAGGCCAGCAAGCGCGTCATGAAGATGCGCCACTTCGACGTGCAGCTCATGGGTGGCATCGCCCTGCACAGCGGCAAGATCGCCGAGATGCGCACCGGCGAGGGCAAGACGCTCACGGCCACGTTGCCGGTCTACCTGAACGCGCTGGCTGGCCAGGGCGTGCACGTGGTGACGGTCAACGACTACCTGGCCAACCGCGACGCCCAGTGGATGGGCAAGCTCTACAACTTCCTCGGCCTGACGGTGGGCGTGAACCTGCCGCAGATGCAGCGCGAGGAGAAGCAGGCCGCCTACCGCGCCGACATCACCTACGGCACCAACAACGAGTACGGCTTCGACTACC
>NZ_MKSS01000274.1:0-8783 GCF_001897365.1 Hydrogenophaga sp. 70-12 | reverse complement strand
TCGCCGTCGGCGTTGGGGGCGCGCACGATGTCGATGCCGGCGATGTGCGAGTAGATCTGGTGCGGCACGTCCACGCCCATCATCTCGGGACGGAACTGCGCGTTCTGGAAGATCTGCTCGGCCGGGATGACGCCGGCCTTGATGATCTCCTGCCCGTGGTAGACGTCGTGGATGAAGCGGTTGAGCGCGGTCACGCGCTGCACCAGGCCTTCTTCCATGGTGCGCCACTCGTGCGCGGGGATGATGCGCGGGATCAGATCGAAGGGAATGAGCCGCTCGGTGCCGGCGCCTTCCTCGTCCTTGGCGCCGTAGACGGCGAAGGTGATGCCGACGCGGCGAAAGATCATCTCCGCCTCTTCGCGCCGCGCCGCCATGGACTCGTCGGCTTGTTCGGCCAGCCAGCGGGCGTAGTGCCGGTAGTGCTCCCGCACAACCCCGTTCGGGGCGTGCATCTCGTCGAACATGGGTCGGCTCATGGTGCTGCTCTCCTGCCGAGGGAGCATAGCAAGGAGCGGGCCAGGGGAAACCCCTGGTGCAGCGGCCGACGCGCCGGCGCGGCCGACTTACTCGTCGGCGCTGGCGAGGACCAGATCGAGGTTCAGTTGCCGGAGCTGGCGGCCGTAGGCGATCGCAGCCGCCGGGTCGGTGGGCCGGTGCTGCACGGCCTTGCCCAGTTGGTTCGCGCGGCTGGCTGCGCTGGGGTTACCGCGGCTGCGAAACTGGCTGGCGATCGCGCCCACCAGCTTTCGGTAGCGGCTGGACGCCTTGCCCGCATCGCCGAAAGACGGCGGGTTGCGCGAGACGTAGAGGCCACCGCCCCGCACGTACAACGCGTCAACGATCTTGCCCTGCTTGCTGTAGTACCTGCGCAGCCTGGCGTCGGCCCCTGGATGGGCCTTGGGGTTCATGGCCTGCCGCTTGAGCTGGAAGCCGTCGAACTGGGTCTGCAGGCGCGCGGCGAAATAGGAGAGAGAGGAGGACTTGGACATGGTGCTCGACACGGAATGCGGGTGAGCCCCGCAACGAATGCCGGGCGAACTTGTGTGGCCGCGCGCGCGCCGAAGTTCGCCGGGTCGGCACTGAAATGGCCTAGGCCATTGGGGTCGGGCGCTCGCCCCGACTCAATCGGCCGCGGGCGGCGCCGGCGCGAGCGGGACGTCCTGGTGCCAGTACCGCCGCCCCGCCACCCGCTCGCACCGCAGTTCGTCGGGCCGGTCGCTGCGCCAGGTCGCCGCGCCGCAGCGCGGCGATTCCACCCAGGGGATGCCCCTGGCCTCGTAGCGCTCCACCACCACCCGCGCCGGGTGGCCGAAGCGGTTGCGGTAGCCCGACTGCACCACCACCCAGCGCGGCCGCAGCGTATTGAGCAGCACCGGGCTGGAGGAACTGGCGCTGCCGTGGTGCGGCGCCAGCAGCAGAGTGGCGCGCTCGCTCGGCCGCTCCAGCGCCAGGCGCACCTCCTGCGCGGCGGGCAGGTCGCCCGTGAGCCAGGCGCTGGCGCCCTGGCGGGTCGCCACGCGCAGTACACAGGACATGGCGTTGGTGGACAGGCCACGGTTGGCCCAGGCTTCGGGGCCGGGATGCAGGATCTCGAAGTCGACGCCGTCCCAGGTCCAGCGCTGGCCGGCCAGGCAGTGGTTCGCCGGCGCTTCGTCGTAGGACGACAGCCAGCGCGCCTGCGCAAACGCCGCGCGCACGGCCTTGGCGCCGCCCGAGTGGTCGCTGTCGCGGTGGCTCACCACCACGGTGTCGGGCCGCTCGCCCAGCGCCCGCAGCAAGGGCAGCACGATGCGCTCGCCCGCGTCGGCCTCGGGGCTCCAGGCCGGGCCGGTGTCGTACAGCAGCGCGTGGCGCGCGGTGCGCACCAGCACGGCACCGCCCTGCCCCACATCCAGCGCCAGCAGTTCGAACGCCCCCTCGGGCGGGCGCGGCGGCGCCCACAGCAGCACGGGCAGCACCAGCCAGGCCCCGGCCGCGCGCACGACCGCCGGCAAGCGCATGGCCAGCAACACACCGCCCGCCACGGCGGCCAAGGCCAGCGGCAAGGGCGGCACCGGCCGGTGCAGCACCGCGCCGGGCCAGGCCGCCAGCCATTGCAGCAGCGGCACCAGCGCGTCCACCGCCCCCGCCGCCGCCGTCCACAGCGGCGGGGCCAGCAGGCCCAGCAGGGCCAGCGGCGTCACCACCAGCGTGACCCAGGGAATGGCGATCAGGTTGGCGGCCAGGCCCACCAGCGACACCTGGCCGAACAGCAGCAGCGTCAGCGGAGCGAGGGCAACCGTCATCAGCGCCTGTTCGCGCAGCAGGCGCTTGAGCGCCTGGGCGCCGCGCCAGGCCAGGCCGCTGGCCGGCGCCTCGCGCGCCGGGTCGCTCGCGAACAGCAGGCCCACCGCCACGAAGCTGAGCCAGAAACCCGCCGACAGCAAGGCCCAGGGGTCCAGCGCCAGCACGGCGGCCATCGCCAGCAGCCACACCGCCGGCCAGGGCCAGCGCCGACCCGACAAGCGCAGGCCCACCACCAGCGCCAGCGTCAGCACCGTGCGCTGCGAGGGCACGCCCCAGCCGGAGAACACCGCGTAGCCGGCGGCGCAGGCCACGCCGCCCCAGCCGGCCACCCAGGGCAAGGGCCAGCGCCGGGCCACGGCCGGCCAGCGCGGCGCGGCGCGCCGCCAGGCCCAGCCGATGAGCGCCGTCGCAAGCCAGGCGAACAAGGTCACGTGCAAACCGCTGATGGCCATGAGGTGGGCCACGCCGGTGTCGCGGAACAGCGCCCAGTCCTCGCGCTCGATGGCCGACTGGTCGCCCACCGCGAGCGCCGCCAGCACGCCCGCCGCGCGCGAGTGGCCCAGGCGCTCGCCCATGGCGTCGGCCACGCGCTGGCGCGCCAGGTCCACCGGGTGCAGCCAGGTCTGTCCCAGGCGCTGGGGCACCGGGTCGCGCGGGCCGGCGCGCACGTAGCCGGTGGCCAGGATGCCGCGCTCCCACAGCCAGCGCTCGCGGTCGAAGCCGTGCGGGTTGAGGCTGCCGTGCGCGCGCTTGAGCCGCACCTCGAAAGCCCAGCGCTCGCCGGCCACCAGGCCCGGGTTGGGGTGCGCCACCGCCCAGGCCCCCGGGCGGCCGGGACGATCGCCCCCGGCGGGGGGTCCACCGGTCCAGCCCAGCAGCAGGCGCGGCGGCAGCGGCACGGGCCGGCCGTCCAGGCTGGCGCGCTCGACGATGAATTCGACGCGCTCCCCCTGCGGGTCTTTCACCGGCAGGGACGCCACGCGCCCGACCACCGCGATGTCGCGTCCCTCCAGCGCGCCCGCCAGGGCCTGCTCGGACAGCGACAGGGCGCGCAAGCCCGCGCCGCCAAAGGCCAGCGCCGCGCCCGCCAGCAACCAGGCCAGGCGTCCCCGCAAGGCCAGCGCCAGCAGGCCCGCCACGGTGATGCCGATACAGACCCCCCACCCCCACAGGTCCGGCTGCTGCAGCTGCGCGGCCGTGCCCAGCACCCCGCCGGCCAGGGCCCAGCCCGGGCGCCAGGCGCGCGGTGGCGCCGGCGCGCAAACGTCATCGCGCAATGGCGCAAGACTTGCTAGCATGATTTTTCAACCGCGTGGAGGCGCTCGCGCGATCCCGCGTCATCCCTTTCCCTGAAAGCCTTTTCATGGCCATCCACGTCGCCCTGAGCCACATCACCCACTACCGGTACGACCGCCTGGTGCGCCTGGGGCCTCAGGTGGTGCGCCTGCGGCCGGCCCCGCACAGCCGGACCAAGGTGCTCTCGTATTCGCAGCGCGTCGAGCCCGCCACCCATTTCGTCAACTGGCAGCAGGACCCGTTCGCCAACCACCAGGCCCGCCTGGTGTTTCCCGAGCCCACCACCGAGTTCAAGATCACCATCGATCTCGTGGTCGAGATGGCGGTGCACAACCCGTTCGACTTCTTCCTGGAGCCGCAGGCCGAGCAGTTCCCGTTCGAGTATGCCGAGGCGCAGCGGCGCGAACTGGCACCGTATCTGGCGGCCGAGCCGCTCACGCCGCGGCTGGCGGCCTACCTCGCGGGCATCGCCCGCGACCGGCGCCGCACCATCGATTGCCTGGTCGACATCAACCAGCGCCTGCGGCGCGACATCGACTACACCATCCGCATGGAGCCCGGCGTGCAGACGCCGGAGGAAACGCTGCAGCGGCAGCGCGGCTCCTGCCGCGACAGCGGCTGGCTGCTGGTGCAGCTGCTGCGCCACCTGGGGCTGGCGGCGCGCTTCGTCTCGGGCTACCTCATCCAGCTCGCGCCCGACGTGAAATCCATCGACGGCCCCAGCGGCCCCGAGCGCGACTTCACCGACCTGCACGCCTGGTGCGAGGTCTTCCTGCCCGGCGCGGGCTGGATCGGCCTGGACCCGACCTCCGGCCTGCTCGCGGGCGAGGGCCACATTCCCCTGGCCTGCACGCCGCAGCCCGGCAGCGCCGCGCCCGTGGAAGGCGCAGTGGACGAGTGCGAGGTGGCCTTCGAGCACCACATGGCCGTGCGCCGCGTGCACGAATCGCCGCGCGTCACCCGGCCCTACACCGACGAGCAATGGGCCGCCGTGCTCGCGCTGGGCGACCAGGTCGACGCGGACCTGACGCGGCACGACGTGCGCCTCACCCAGGGCGGCGAGCCCACCTACGTGGCCACCAGCGACCGCGACGCCGCCGAGTGGAACACCGAGGCCCTGGGCCCCACCAAGCGCGGCTACGCCACCGAGCTGCTGGGCCGCCTGCGCGAGCGCTACGGCCAGGGCGGCTTCGTGCACATGGGTCAGGGCAAGTGGTACCCGGGCGAGCAGCTGCCGCGCTGGGCGCTCTCGGTGTTCTGGCGCGCCGACGGCGAGCCGTGCTGGAACAATCCCGCGCTGCTGGCCGACGAGCGCGACGAGGCCCACTGCACCAGCGACGACGCTCGCCGCTTCGCGCAGGCGCTGGCGCGCCGGCTGGGCCTGAGCACGCAATACATCACCGCGGGCCACGAAGACACCTGGTACTACCTCTGGCGCGAACGCCGCCTGCCCGTGAACGTGGACCCCTTCGACAGCCGGCTCGACGACGAGCTGGAGCGCCTGCGCCTGCGCCGCGTGTTCGAGCAGGGCCTGTCCAGCGTGGTGGGCTACGTGCTGCCGCTGCAGGCCAACGCCGGCCACCCGGCCCTGGGCGGCACGGTGTGGTCCACCGGCCCCTGGTTCTTCCGCGACGAGCGCCTGTACCTGGTGCCGGGCGACTCCCCCATGGGCTACCGGCTGCCGCTGGACTCGCTGCCCTGGGCGGCGGCCGGCGACCGGCCCCAGACCATCGAACAAGACCCGTTCGCGCCGCGCGCGCCGCTGCCGCGCGGCGCCCCCGTGCGCGCGCAATGGCAGGCGCACGCGGCGGCCGGCGCGCCGCCGGACGTGGCGGCGGCGCGCGGCTGGCCCGGCAGCGGCCCCTCGGCCCAGGCCCAGGGCCTGTCCTCGCACCACCCGCGGCGCGGCGAATCGGCCGGCTGGCTCACGCGCACCGCGCTGTGCGTGGAGGCGCGCGACCCGCAGCGCGCCAACGGCCCCAAGGCCGAGAAGGACAAAGGCGGCCAAGGGCAGCACCTCTATGTCTTCATGCCGCCGCTGGCGCGGCTGGAGGACTACCTCGACCTGCTCGCCGCCGTCGAGGCCACGGCCGATCGGCTGGGCGTGAAGGTGGTGCTCGAGGGCTACCCGCCGCCGCGCGACCCGCGCCTGAAAACGCTGCAGGTGACGCCCGACCCCGGCGTGATCGAGGTCAACATCCACCCGGCGCACAACTGGAGCGAACTGGTGGAGCACACCGAATTTCTTTACGAGGCCGCGCACCAGACGCGCCTGTGCGCCGAGAAGTTCATGACCGATGGCCGCCACACCGGCACCGGCGGTGGCAACCACATCGTGCTCGGTGGCGCCACGCCAGCCGACTCGCCCTTCCTGCGCCGGCCCGAGCTGCTGGGCAGCCTGGTGGCCTACTGGCACAACCACCCCGCGCTGAGCTACCTGTTCAGCGGCCTGTTCATCGGCCCCACCAGCCAGGCCCCACGCGTGGACGAGGCGCGCAACGACCAGCTGCACGAACTGGAGATCGCGCTGGCGCAGATCGAGCGGGCGCGCCAGGTGCATGGCGAACACATGCCGCCCTGGCTGGTGGACCGCACGCTGCGCAACATCCTCATCGACGTCACTGGCAACACGCACCGCAGCGAGTTCTGCATCGACAAGCTCTACTCACCCGACGGCCCCGCCGGCCGCCTGGGCCTGCTGGAGCTGCGCGCCTTCGAGATGCCACCGCATGCGCGCATGAGCGTGGCCCAGCAGCTGCTGCTGCGCGCGCTGGTCGCGCGCTTCTGGCAACAGCCTTACCGTGCGCCGCTGGCGCGCTGGGGCACCGAACTGCACGACCGCTGGATGCTGCCCACCTACCTGCGCCTGGACTTCGAGGACGTGCTGGCCGAGCTGAGCGAGGCCGGCTATGCCTTCGACATGGCCTGGTTCGAACCGCACTTCGAATTCCGCTTCCCGCTCATCGGCGAGCTCGCGGTGCGCGGCATCGAACTCACGCTGCGCGGCGCGCTGGAGCCCTGGCACGTGATGGGCGAAGAAGGCGCCATCGGCGGCACCGTGCGCTACGTCGACTCCTCGCTCGAACGCCTGGAGGTGCGCGTGCGCGGCTGGACCGACCGGCGCTACGCCGTTACCTGCAACGGCCGCGCGCTGCCACTGCACCACACCGGCACGGCCGGCGACTATGTGGCCGGCGTGCGCTACAAGGCCTGGGCGCCGCCCTCGGCCCTGCACCCCGGCATCGGCGTGCACGCGCCGCTCACCTTCGACATCGTCGACACCTGGATGCAGCGCTCCCTGGGCGGTGGCCAGTACCACGTGAGCCACCCCGGCGGACGCAGCTACGACAGCTTCCCGGTCAACGCCTACGAGGCCGAAAGCCGCCGCCTGTCGCGCTTCTTCCCGATGGGCCACACGCCCGGCCGACTGCGCGTGGCGCCCGCCGCCGTGAACCGCGAATTCCCCTGCACGCTGGACCTGAGAACGTGAGCCTCGCCCGGCCGCCCGCCAGGGGCGCGCAGGCATACTGCGCGCCGTGAACGCCGATCCTGACGATTCCCTTTTCGGCCCCCTGGCCCCCGAGCGGCCGGGCGAATGGGCCCTGTCTCTGGCCGTGCCGGCCGACCCGGGACACCTCGACGAGCTGCTGGGCGATGGCCCGCACGGCCTGGCCCCCAGCTGGTCCGCCTTCTTCGACCACACCGGCACCGAAGGCCTGGCCGACCTGAACCGCCGCGCCGAGAACCTGCGGCGCCAGATCCGCGACAACGGCGTCACCTACAACGTCTACGCCGACGACAGTGGCCTGCAGCGGCCCTGGGCGCTGGACCTCTTTCCCATGATCCTGGGCCCGGGCGACTGGGCGCAGATCGAAGCCGGCGTGCTGCAGCGCGCGCGCCTGCTCAACGCCGTGATGGCCGACCTCTACGGCCCGCGCGAACTGCTGCAGCGCGGCCTGCTGCCCGCCGCCCTGGTGCAGGGCCACCCGGGCTACCTGCGCGCCATGCAGGGCGTGCGCCCGCGCGGCGGCACCTGGCTGCACATCGTCGGCTTCGACCTGGCCCACGGCCCCGACGGACGCTGGTGGGTGGTGGGCCAGCGCACCCAGGCGCCCTCCGGCCTGGGCTACCTGCTCGAGAACCGCATCGCCATCGGCCGCCAGTTCCCCAAGGCCTTCGCCGGCCTGCGGGTGCAGCGCCTGGCCGCCAGCTACCGCGCGCTCATGGACGGCATCAAGTCCCTGGCGCCCGAAGGCGAGAACGCGCGCATCGCCCTGCTCACGCCCGGTCCGTACAACGAAACCTATTTCGAGCACGCCTACCTGGCGCGCTACCTGGGCCTCACGCTGGTGGAAGGCAACGACCTCACCGTGCGCGACGAGCGCCTGTTCCTCAAGACCCTGGCGGGCCTGGAGCCGGTGCACGCCCTCATCAAGCGCGTGGACGACCCGTGGCTGGACCCGCTGGAGCTGCGCCCCGACTCCACCCTCGGCGTGCCCGGCCTGCTGCAGGTGCTGCGCGCCGGCCACCTGGTGCTGGCCAACGCGCCGGGCTCGGCGCCGCTGGAGTCCAGCGCGCTGCTCGGTTTCCTGCCCGCCATCAGCGAGCACCTGCTGGGCGAGCCGCTGGCCCTGCCCTCGCTGGCCACCTGGTGGTGCGGCGAAGACGCCGCGCTGCGCGGCGTGCTGCCCCTGCTCAGGGACGGCGTGATCAAGGCCACCTACCCCGGCGGCGGGTCCGACACCGTGATCGGCCAGGGCCTGACGCCGCGCGAGATCGACGAATGGACCGGCCGCCTGGTGCGCCAACCCGAGCAGCACACCGTGCAGTCCTGGCTGCCGCTCTCGCAGACCCCCACCTGGACGGGCGACCGGCTCATGCCACGCTCGGCCATGCTGCGCGTGTTCGCGCTGGCCGATGGCGCCGGTTCCTGGCGCGTGCTGCCCGGTGGCCTGGTGCGCCTGGCGCCGCGCGGCCAGCTGGTGGCCGCCATGCAGCGCGGCGGCAGCAGCGCCGACTGCTGGGTGCTCACCGACGGCGCGGTGGACCCCACCAGCCTGCTGAGCGGCCAGCCCAGCTCCTTCGCCATCGCGCAACAGAAGCAGCCCGTCACCAGCCGCGCGGCCGAAAACCTGTTCTGGCTGGGCCGCTACACCGAACGCGCCGAAAACACCGTGCGCCTGGCCGAAACCGTGCTCGAC
>NZ_MKSS01000273.1:0-8845 GCF_001897365.1 Hydrogenophaga sp. 70-12 | reverse complement strand
ATGCGGCGCAGGTTGGCGCGGTGCTCGCCGGGCACGTCGTTCCAGGCGGCCTCGCCCTTGTGGTCCCCGAAGTGGATCTTGCGCTCGGCGTCGCCGGGGTTCAGGAAGATGCCCCAGCGGTAGTCGCGCATCTTCACGTGGCCGAACTGGGCCCAGCCCTGCGGGTCCACGCTGACCGCCGTGCGCAGGTAGACCTCGTGGTTGGTCGAGCCCTCGGGGCCGACGTCGTCCCACCAGTTGATGAAGTTGGGCTGCCAGCCTTCCAGCGCGCGTTGCAGCGTGCGGTCTTCGGACAGGTTGACGTTGTTCGGGATCTTCTCGCTGTAGTTGATCGTGGACATGTCGTTCTTCCTCGGGTTCGGTGGGTGGGTCAGACGCGGTTGAAATCGAACAGGGCTTTGTCGCCCTTGCCATAGACCTTGAGCGCGCCCTTGTCGCCGACGGCGTTGGGGCGGATGAAGATCCAGTTCTGCCAGGCGGACAGGCGCCCGAAGATGCGGGTGAGCATGTTCTCTTTCTGGGCGAAGCGCAGGTTGGCTTCCAGGCCGGTCAGCGCGTCGGGCGACATGGCGGCGCGCTCTTCGATGGCGATGCGCACCTCGTCGGCCCAGTCGATGTCGTCGGGCGCGGCGGTGACCAGGCCCAGTTTGACCGCGGCGTCGGCGTCCAGCGCCTGGCCCACGGCGCCGCGCACGGCCTCCATGGCGGGCGTTTCTTCATAGAAGCGGCGCTGCAGGCGCGACTGGCCGTTCACCATGGGCAGCAGGCCCAGATTGAACTCGCCCAGCGTGATCTTGGGCGCATTCGCCTCGTCGTCGGGCAGCGCCAGCATGTAGGTGCGGTCGGCGCAGAAGGCCAGTTCGGCCAGCGAGCCGGCGAAGCACGAGCCCTGCTCGACCAGCGCGAACAGGCTGCGCGAGGACACGTCCAGGCGGGCGAAGGTGCGGCGCAGCAGGCCGATGGTTTCGCGCACGAACCAGTGGTTCTGGTGCTTGAGCAGGGTGGCGTCGCTGGCCAGCACGGCGGCGGCGTCGCCTTCGGTCTTGATCAGCCAGGTGCCGATGTCGAGCTC
The DNA here is from genome assembly GCF_001897365.1 of Hydrogenophaga sp. 70-12. Lineage (NCBI taxonomy): Bacteria > Pseudomonadati > Pseudomonadota > Betaproteobacteria > Burkholderiales > Comamonadaceae > Hydrogenophaga > Hydrogenophaga sp. 70-12. The sequence goes on along the minus strand of NZ_MKSS01000273.1, from coordinate 7,773 downwards.
GTTGGTGCGCAGGTTGAGGATGGCGTCGTCGAGTTCGCGGCCCATCTGCAGCGGCCACCACGAGGCGCCCGCGGCCTCGATGCCGGCGATGTCGGTGGGCTGGGCGCTGCCGGGCGCCTTCACGGTCAGCGTGGCGGTGCGCTTGGCGCGGTCGATGGCGACGTTGACGTATTGATAGGCGATGCCGTCGGCGCTGTCGGTGCGCTGGATGCGCGGCAGGGCCACGCCTTTGGCATCGGCCGGGCGGTCGCTCTGCGCGGCCAGGGCCTCGGCGCGTGCGGCGACGTGGGCGGCGAACTGCTGCGGCTTGGCGATGGAGTCCACCAGGCGCCAGTCCACGGCCTTCTGGCCGCGCACGCCTTCGCTGGTGGTGCAAAAGATGTCGGCCAGGTCGTGGCGCACGTGGCGCTTGTCGGTCACGCGGGTGAGGCCACCGGTGCCAGGCAGCACGCCCAACAGCGGCACCTCGGGCAGGCTCACGGCGCTGCTGCGGTCGTCCACCAGCACGATTTCGTCGCAGGCCAGGGCCAGCTCGTAGCCGCCGCCGGCGCAGGCGCCGTTCACCGCGGCGATGAACTTCAGGCCGCTGTTCTTGGAGGAGTCTTCCAGGCCGTTGCGCGTTTCATTGGTGAACTTGCAGAAGTTCACCTTCCAGGCGTGGCTGGACAGGCCCAGCATGAAGATGTTGGCGCCCGAGCAGAACACGCGGTCCTTGCCGCTGGTCACCACCACGGTGCGCACCTGCGGGTGCTCGAAGCGGATGCGGTTGACGGCGTCGTGCAGCTCCACGTCCACGCCCAGGTCGTAGCTGTTGAGCTTGAGCTTGTAGCCGGGGCGGATGCCGGCGTCTTCGTTGATGTCGACGGCCAGCGTGGCGGTGGCACCGTCCACCGACAGCTTCCAGTGGCGGTACTGGCTGGGTTCGGTGCGGTAGTCGACGGGGGCGGGGTGGCTCATGGCGGTCTCCTCGGGAGGGTGGGGCTTGGCCGGCGGACCATGGCAGGTGTCACCGGCATGACCGGAATAATAGTGCATGCGTCAAAGTGCAGTCAATGCATTTTTATGCATGTTCCGGCCGTTGGTCGGCCGGGTCGCTCAGCCGCCGGGGGCGGCGATCAGGGCCTGCACCCGCTCCCGCAGGGCGGCGTAGGCCTCGTCCACGCCCGCGTAGGCGCTGGTGTTGAAGTGCAGATCGGCCTTGGAATAGAAGGCCGAGCGGCCCGCGAGGATGCGCTTGAGGTCTTCCATGGCCTCGCGGCTGGCGGCCATGGGCCGCAGATCGCCCTGGGCCGCCACCCGGCCCATGTGGTCGGCCGGGTCCGCCTGCAGCCACACCGTGGTGCAGTGGGCCAGCAAGACGTTGAAGTTGGCCGCGTCCGAGACCAGGCCGCCGGGCGTGGCGATCACCACCTCGGGGTAGATCTGGATCGCCTCCTCCAGCGCGCGGCGCTCGTAGCGCCGGTAGGCTGGCGTGCCGTAGAGCGCGTGGATCTCGTCGATGCTGCAGCCGGCGAACTTCTCGATCTCGCGGCTCAGCTCGATGAAGGCATAGCCGAGTTCATCCGCCAGGCGCTGGCCCAGCGTGGACTTGCCGGCGCCGCGCAGGCCGATGAGCGCGATGCGCGTGTGCCGGGTGCTGTCGCTCTCCGTCTGCGACTGGCCCAGCGCGCCGCCGATGGCCACGCGCACGCGGCGCAGGTCGGTCTCGGATCGGCCCGCCAGCATCTCGCGGATCAGCAGCCACTCGGGCGAGCTGGTGCTCACGTCGCCGATCAGCTCGGCCAGGGGGCAGTGCAGCGCCTCCGCCACCTGCAGCAGCACCAGGATGGAGGCGTTGCCGGTGCCGTACTCGAGATTGGCCAGGTGGCGCTCGGACACGTCGGCCGCCAGCGCCACGGCCTTGCGCGTCATCCCACGGCGCGAGCGCAGCGTGCGCACGCGCTCGCCGAGCGCCACGAGGAAGGGGTGTCGGCCTTCGTCCTCGGCGGCGGGGCTGGAGGCGGCGGCACTGGCTTCGGCGTCCATGGGGGGCATGGTTTGTCGGGCTTAGGGTTTGCGGGCTTGCCAAATAGCAAAACATGCACTTTAATGCACATTTCGCCGCACGCAACATAGTGCACTTTATCGCGTCACCGGTTTCGACACCAGCCCCCGGTGTGAACCAGCCCCCGGTTTGATGGAGCCCACCATGACCACCACCCCCCTGCTGCCCAACATCGTTGCCGGTAAAGCCCACCTGGGCCAAGGCCCGGGAACCCCCCTGTTCGATCCGGTGCTGGGCACCGAACTCGTGCGCGTGAGCCGCGAAGGCCTGGACCTGGCCAGCGCCTTCGCCTTCGCGCGCGAACAGGGCGGCGCCGCGCTGCGCGCGCTCAGCTACCGCGAGCGCGCCGGCCTGCTCGGCGCCATCGGCCAGGTGCTGCAGGCCAAGCGCGACGACTACTACGCCATCGCCACCGCCAACTCCGGCACCGTCACGCGCGACTCGGCCGTGGACATCGACGGCGGCATCTTCACCATCGGCCAGTACGCCAAGTGGGGCGAAAAACTCGGCGACGCGCGCGCCCTGCTCGACGGCGAGCGCATCCGCCTCGGCAAGGACCCGGCCTTCCAGAGCCAGCACGTCCTCACGCCCACGCGCGGTCTGGCGCTGTTCATCAACGCCTTCAACTTCCCGAGCTGGGGCCTGTGGGAGAAGGCCGCCCCCGCCCTGCTGAGCGGCGTGCCCGTGGTGGTCAAGCCCGGCACGCCCACCGCCTGGCTGACGCAGCGCATGGTGCAGGACGTGGTGGAGGCCGGCGTGCTGCCCGCGGGCGCCCTGTCGGTGATCTGCGGCGCCTCGGCCGGCCTGCTGGACGCGCTGCAGCCCTTCGACGTGCTGTCCTTCACCGGCTCGGCGGGCACGGCCGCGCAGATCCGCGGCCATGCGGCCATCGCCGAGCGCTCGGTGCGCTGCAACATCGAGGCCGACAGCCTCAACAGCGCCCTGCTCGACCCGAACGCCAGCGCCGACAGCGAGGCCTTCACCCTGTTCGTGAACGAGGTGGTGCGCGAGATGACCGTCAAGAGCGGCCAGAAGTGCACGGCCATCCGCCGCGCCTTCGTGCCGCGCGCGCTCTACGACGCCGCCGCGCAGGCGATCGGCGCCAAGCTGGCCAAGGTCAGCGTGGGCAACCCGCGCAACGAGGCCGTGCGCATGGGCGCGCTGGTGAGCCGCGCGCAGTTCGATGGCGTGCAGGAAGGCCTGGCCCAGCTGCTCGCCGAGGCCACGCCGCTGTACGACGGCCGCGCCCAGGCCCTGGTGGACGCCGACCCCGCCGTGGCCGCCTGCGCCATGCCCGTGCTGCTGGGCACCAGCGACCCGGTGAAGGCCCGCGTGCTGCACGACGTGGAGGTCTTCGGCCCCGTGTCCACGCTCATGCCTTACGACGGCGAGGCCCAGGCCTTCGAACTCATCCGCCGCGGCCAGGGCTCGCTCGTGGCCTCGGTCTACAGCGCCGACCCCGCCTTCGTGGCGCGCGCCGCGCTGGAGCTGGCCGACAGCCACGGCCGCGTGCACGCCATCTCGCCCGACGTGGCCAGCCTGCACACCGGCCATGGCAACGTGATGCCGCATTCCCTGCACGGCGGCCCCGGCCGCGCGGGCGGCGGCGAAGAGCTCGGCGGCCTGCGCGCCCTGGGCTTCTACCACCGCCGCAGCGCGGTACAGGCCAGCACGGCCGCGCTGGACGCGCTGGCCGCGAGCGCCACGCCCTTGGCGTTATGAACCACCCCCGCCGCGCTGCGCGCGACCCCCTCAAGGGGGCAACACCTGCGGCCCGGCAAAGCCGGTTCCGCGGTGTCACGGGACGGCGCGGCGGGCCCATGCAGCTATGTCATCAAGGAGACCGCCATGAGTCATGACACCGTGGCCGCGCCACCGGTGCGCTTCAACTTCGCCCGCCACCTGCTCGACCTCAATGCCGCGCGCGCGGCCAAGACCGCGCTCATCGACGACCAAGGCACGCTCAGCTACGGCCAGCTCGCCGACGCCGTGCGCCGCTGCGCGGGCGCGCTGCGGGCCCTGGGCCTGCGCCGCGAGGAGCGCATGCTGCTGCTGGCGCAGGACAGCAGCGACTGGGTCGTGGCCTTCCTGGGCGCGCTGTACGCTGGCGTGGTGCCGGTGGCGGTGAACACCCTGCTGCCGGCCAAGGACATCGCCTACATGCTGGGCGACAGCCGCGCGCAGGCGGCCATCGTCAGCGGCGCGCTGCTGCCCACCGTGCAGGAGGCCATGGCCCTGGGCACGCACGGCGTGAAACACCTGATGGTCTCGCGCGGCCAGAACCTTCCCCCGGGCGCCCACGCCTTCGACGCCCTGCTCCAGGCCGCCGCGCCCGCCGAGCCCACCGACACGCACGCCGAGGAGCCCGCGTTCTGGCTCTACTCCAGCGGCTCCACCGGCGCGCCCAAAGGCACGGTGCACACCCAGGGCAACCTGTACTGGACGGCCGAGCTCTACGGCAAGGGCGTGCTGAAGATGCGCGAGGACGACGTGGTCTTCTCCGCCGCGAAACTCTTCTTCGCCTACGGCCTGGGCAATGCGCTGAGTTTTCCGCTCAGCGTGGGCGCCACCGTGGTGCTGATGGCCGAGCGGCCCACGCCGCAGGCCTGCTTCAAGCGCATGACGGAACACAGGCCCACCATCTTCTGCGGCGCCCCCACGGGCTATGGCGGCATGCTCGCCAGCCCCGACCTGCCGGCGAAAAGCGCCGTGGCGCTGCGCCTGTGCTCATCGGCCGGCGAGGCGCTGCCGCAGGACATCGGCGAGCGCTGGACGCGCCACTTTGGCGTCGAAATCATCGACGGCATCGGCTCCACCGAGATGCTGCACATCTTCCTGTCCAACGTGCCGGGCGAGGTGCACTACGGCACCACCGGCCGTCCCGTGCCGGGCTACGAGGTGGAACTGCGCGGCGAGGACGGCCGCCCCGTGGCCGACAACGCCGACGGCTCCTCCGAGATCGGCGACCTCTACATCAAGGGCCCCAGCGCCGCGCTGATGTACTGGAACAACCGCGCCAAGAGCCGCGACACCTTCCAGGGCGCCTGGACCAAGAGCGGCGACAAGTACCTGCGCAACCCCAACGGCACCTACACCTACGCCGGCCGCAACGACGACATGCTCAAGGTGAGCGGCATCTACGTCAGCCCCTTCGAGGTGGAGGCCACGCTGGTGCAGCACCCCGCCGTGCTGGAGGCCGCCGTCATCGGCAAGGAAGACAGCGACGGCCTGACCAAGACCAAGGCCTACGTGGTGCTCAAGCCCGGCCAGCAGGCCAGCGCGGCCGAGCTGCAGGCCTTCGTGAAGGAGCGCCTGGCGCCCTACAAGTACCCGCGCTTCATCGAGTTCCTCGACGAACTGCCCAAGACCGCCACCGGCAAGATCCAGCGCTTCAGGCTGCGCGAGCGCGAGAAGGCGGCGGGCTGAGCGCTTCCGCGGATGGCCTCGGCCATCTGGCCCGGAGCCTCGGGCGGGGCGGCGTTACTGATTGAGCGTCCAAAACCGCGCCGGCCCTGTTGTGCAGGGTCGGCGCACAGCCGAAGCTCGACCATGCCCAAGATCCTCTCGTTTCACGTACCCAACCCGTTCAAGAAGAAACGCGCGCCGTCAGCGGCCTCGCTCGCCAAGTTCACGGGCCCCACCGCCGGCGCACCAGCCACCACGACACCCCCGCCCAAGGCCCAGCGCTGGAGTGCCAAGAAGTCGGCTCAGAGATTCTTCAGCCACTTCTTCAAGCCCACTGCATCCACCAAAGTCGCCGTGGCCACGGCCCAGCAGGGCGTCATCCAAGCCGTGACAAGCGACCAGCCCCTGGCCGGAAACGAGCAATACCAGGCGCATCTGCAGGTGCTGATCCAAGACTACGCCGCCGCACTGAACGTCCCTGGGCCCGCCGCCCCAGCGCCCGTCACCCCGGAACCCGCCACTCAGGGGCCGGCCGACAACACGCCTGCCACTGGCTTGGGCTGGTTTGAGCAACAGATTTTGGGGTCCAAGACGTTCCCCATGGAGCCCCTGGACAGCGCTCTGTCGCGCAAGGAAGCCGAGGTCAAACAAGCCCTGGCGCAACTCAGCGCGGATATGGTCAAAACCGGTGAACCCTACAGGACCGTGAAGCTGAACGATGGAAGCACCGTCAGCGCCAGCTTCAACAAGGACAAGAGCGTATTCACCGTTCAAGACTCCGCGGCCTACAACTCCCAAGGTAAGTTCGGCGAGTGGGTCAGCGTGCACACGCAAAGCGGCAGCCTCCGGCTGAACACAGTCGCCCCGGCCGACCACGTGTCTCCCGGTCCCGCGTTGCGCGATGCGCTGGCCAACATCGAGGTCCTGCAGGGGTCCGCACCCGCGGCGGTCTGAGCCGGCACGCCGGTGGCCCTGGCGCTCAGCCGATCTCCAGCGCCGTCAAGGCGTACTGCCGCGCCAGATCGATGGCCGGCGCTGGGCCCCTGACCATGCGCGCCGTGGGGAAGCCCGCGACGAAGCCGTGGCGCTCCATCAGCACCACGGCCTCGCGGTTGGGCTCCGGCACATCGAGGTGCACAGCCTCCTGCGACGCCACGCCCGCGCACAGGGCCCGCAACAGGCCCTCGGCGATGGCCGGTGAATCGGCGCACAACGGGCCGATCTTGTGGCCCTGCACGCAGGCGCGGCGCACGCCATAGCCGCGCAGCCGCCCGTCCTGCAGCCAGCCCAGGGCCGTGCCCCGGCGCTGGCGGATCCAGGTCTGCAGGAAGGCCGGGCGCGGCTCGGGGTGGAAGGCCAGGTCGTAGGCGGCCAAATCGTCGAACGGCAGGCCCGCCAGGCGCACGATGGCCGGGTGCGCCGGGCGCGGTCCCAGGCCGTGCCCGCTGTAGCGCCGGTTGCGCCAGGCCAGGTCGAAGCCGCTGCGCATGTAGTTGTGCTGCTGCTCGACCACGCCATCGAGGGCCACCACGCAGCCCTTCAGGTGTTCCAGCGCCGCGTGCCACACCGCCAGGCCCAGCCCCTGGCCGCGGGACGCCGGCTCCACGATGTACAGACCAATGAAGCCGTAGCCCACGCCGTAGCGCAGGGCGCTGATGCTGGCCACCGGCCGTTCGCCCACCCAGGCCATGAAGTGGCCGCGCGGGTCGATGGCGTGGAACATCTCGGTGTCGTGCAGGCCGGGGTTCCAGCCCTCGCGCGCGGCCCAGTGCAGGGCCAGGCCGAGGTCGTGGCGCGACATGCGCTGGATGCGGTGGGTGGGTGTCTTCATGCGCGGTCTCTTGGGTGAAACCGCGATGAAAGCCCAAGCCGCGCCCGGGTGCCATACCGCGTCGGCGGTAGGGCACATGACGACCCTGCTCAGGTGTCGCTGGAGATCTTGATGCTGGGGAACTTGGACGAGAAGTCCTTGGCTTTGGCGGCGATCTTGATCGCCACCTGGCGCGCCACCGACTTGTACAGGCCGGCGATCTCGCCCTCGGGGTCGGCCACCACGGTGGGCCGGCCGCCGTCGGCCTGCACGCGGATGCTCATGTTCAGCGGCAGCGCGCCCAGGTAGTCCATGCCGTACTCGGCGGCCATGTGCTTGCCGCCGTCGGCACCGAAGATGTGCTCCACGTGACCGCACTTCTCGCACACGTGCACGGCCATGTTCTCCACGATGCCCAGGATGGGCACGCCCACCTTCTCGAACATCTTGATGCCCTTGCGCGCGTCCAGCAGGGCGATGTCCTGCGGCGTGGTGACGATCACCGCGCCCGTGA
>NZ_MKSS01000272.1:0-8779 GCF_001897365.1 Hydrogenophaga sp. 70-12 | reverse complement strand
TCGAACTTCTCCTGGAACTTCTTGCGCATTTCCATCACCGGGGCCATGTTGACCTCGTTGAAGGTGGTGAGGATGGCGTTGGTGGACTGCGACTGCAGCAGGCGCTCGGCGATGCGGGCGCGCAGGCGCGTCATGGGCACGCGCTCCTCCGGGCGCTCGCCCAGGTTGGGACCGGCCACCGGCACTTGCGGCAGGGCCTTGGTGGGCGCACCCGTGGGGATCGCCACCGGTGCGGCCACGGCACCGGCGGCTTTGGGCGCGGCCACGGCGGCGAGCACGTCGCCCTTGGTCACGCGGCCATCTTTGCCGGTGCCGGCCACGGAGCCCGCGGCCAGGTTGTTGTCGGCCATGAGCTTGGCGGCGGCGGGCATGGCCACGCCGGCCTTGCTGCTCGACACGGCGGCAGCGGCGGCGGGGGCCGGCGCGGGCGCGGCGGTCGCGGGGGCCGCCGCCGGTGCGGCGGCGCCGGCCACGGCGGCGGTGTCGATGCGCGCGATCACCTGGTCGGCGACGACGGTGGCGCCGTCGCCCTGCAGGATTTCGGTGAGCACGCCGCCGGCGGGGGCCGGGGTCTCGAGCACCACCTTGTCGGTCTCGATCTCGATCAGGATTTCGTCGGCGGACACCGCCTCACCGACCTTCTTTTTCCACTGCAGCAGCGTGGCCTCGGCCACCGATTCGGACAACTGAGGGACTTTGACTTCAACGATTGCCATGTTCTGTTCCGTGCGTTCGTTCTATGGGGGACGTGTCGGGCGCCTGGCGGCGCGACCGCGAGGCCACGCGCCCGACAGACTGTCTTTACTTGGTCAGGATGAAGCCCTTGAGCTTGCCGAAGGCGGCGTCGATCAGCTGCTTCTGCTGTTCCTGGTGCAGGTGGGCGTAGCCCACCGCCGGCGAGGCCGAGGCCGCGCGGCCGGCGTAGCCGAGCTTCTGGCCCTCGAGCATGTTCTCGTGGATGTAGTGCTGAACGAAGAACCAGGCGCCCTGGTTCTGCGGCTCGTCCTGGCACCACACGATGTCGGCCGCGTTCGGGAAGCGCTTGAGCTCGGCGGCGAAGGCCTTGTGCGGGAAGGGGTAGAGCTGCTCGACGCGGATGATGGCCACGTCCTCGCTGCCCTTCTCCTCGCGCTTCTTGACCAGGTCGTAGTAGACCTTGCCCGAGCACGCGATCACGCGCTTGACCTTCTCGGCCTTCTTCACCACCTCGGCGTTCTGCTCGGGGATCACGGTCTGGAAACCGCCCTTGGTGAACTCGGACAGCGGCGAGGTGGCGTCCTTGTTGCGCAGCAGGCTCTTGGGGGTGAACAGGATCAGCGGCTTGCGCAACGGGCGCACCATCTGGCGGCGCAGCACGTGGAAGATCTGGCTGGCGGTGGTCGGCTGCACGATCTGCATGTTCGTGTCGGCCGCCAGCTGCATGAAGCGCTCCAGGCGGGCCGAGCTGTGCTCGGGGCCCTGGCCTTCGTAGCCGTGCGGCAGCATCAGGGCGATGCCGTTGACGCGGCCCCACTTCACTTCGCCGGAGGCGATGAACTGGTCGATCACCACCTGCGCGCCGTTGGCGAAGTCGCCGAACTGCGCTTCCCACACCACCAGGGTGTTCGGGTCGTTCGACGCGTAGCCGTACTCAAAGCCCAGCACCGCCTCTTCCGACAGGATGGAGTCGATCACCACGAACGGGGCCTGGTTCTCGGCCACGTTCTGCAGCGGGATGTAGGTGCCCTCGTCGTACTTCTCGCGGTTCTGGTCGTGCACGACCGCGTGGCGGTGGGTGAAGGTGCCGCGGCCGCAGTCCTCGCCGGACAGGCGCACCGGGAAACCGCTGGCCACCAGCGAGGCGAAGGCCATGTGCTCGCCCATGCCCCAGTCCACCGGGATGTCGCCGCGGGCCATGGCCGCGCGGTCGGCGTAGACCTTCTTCACCAGCTGGTGCGGCGTCACGGTGTCGGGGATGGTGGTGATGCGCTCGGCCAGGCGGTTCCACTCGGTCAGCGGGATCGCGGTGTCGGCGCTGTCGCTCCACTTCTTGCCCAGGTAGGGGCTCCAGTCGACCGCGTACTTGCTCTTGAAGTTGGTGAGCACCGGGTCCACCGTGTGGCGGCCCTCATCGAGCGCGGCGCGGTAGGTCTTGACCATGTCGTCGCCCAGCGTCTCGCCCAGGCCCTGGGCCGCGAGGCGGTCGGCGTACAGCTTGCGCGTGCCGGGGTGGGCCGCGATCTTCTTGTACATCAGGGGCTGGGTCAGGCTGGGGGTGTCCTGCTCGTTGTGGCCCAGCTTGCGGAAGCAGACGATGTCGACCACCACGTCCTTCTGGAAGGCCAGGCGGAACTCGAGCGCGAGCTGGGTGGCGAACACCACGGCCTCGGGGTCGTCCCCGTTCACGTGCAGCACGGGCGACTCGATCATCTTCACGATGTCCGAGCAGTACAGCGTGGAGCGGCTGTCGCGCGGGTCGGAGGTGGTGAAGCCGATCTGGTTGTTGATGACCAGGTGCACCGTGCCGCCGGTGGAGTAGCCACGCGTCTCGGCCAGCGCCAGGGTTTCCATGACCACGCCCTGGCCGGCGAAGGCGGCGTCGCCATGCACCAGCACGGGCAGCACCTGCTTGCCCAGGGGGTCGCCGCGGCGGTCCATGCGGGCGCGCACCGAGCCCTCGACCACCGGGTTGACGATCTCCAGGTGCGAGGGGTTGAAGGCCAGCGAGAGGTGCACCGGGCCGCCGGGGGTGGCGACGTCGGAGCTGAAGCCCTGGTGGTACTTCACGTCACCGGCGGGCAGGTCCTCGGGCGCGGTGTGGTCGAACTCGGCGAACAGGTCCTTGGGCATCTTGCCCAGGGTGTTGACCAGCACGTTGAGGCGGCCGCGGTGGGCCATGCCGATGACGATTTCCTGGATGCCGGCCTGGCCGGCCTGCTGCACCAGCTCGTCCATCGAGGCGATGAAGCTCTCGCCGCCTTCGAGCGAGAAGCGCTTCTGGCCGACGTACTTGGTGTGCAGGAAGCGCTCCAGACCCTCGGCGGCCGTCAGGCGCTCCAGGATGTGCTTCTTCTTCTCGGCGTTGTAGGCCGGGCGGGTGCGCGTGGCCTCCAGCTTTTCCTGCCACCAGCGCTTCTGGTTCTGGTCGGTGATGTAGTTGTACTCGGCGCCGATAGAGCCGCAGTAGGTTTCGCGCAGCGCGTTCAGCAGGTCGCGCAGCGACATGGAATCGCGGCCGAAGAAGGTGTTGCTGGTGTTGAACACCGTCTCGTAATCGGCGTCGGTGAAGCCGTAGAACGAGGGCTCGAGCTCGGGAATGTGGGGGCGCTCGGCGCGCTTGAGCGGGTCCAGGTCGGCCCAGCGGGCGCCGACGTTGCGGTAGGCCGCGATGAGCTGCTGCACGGCGGTGCGCTTGCGGGCCAGCTCGGAATCGGCGCCGGAGGCCACCACCACGGTGGTGCCGCCCTGTTTGGCGCGCTCGGCGAAGGCGTTGATGACCGGCAGGTGCGGGACGTCCTTGGCGTTGCTGCCGTCGACCGCGGGAACGTTCTGCAGGGCGTCGAAGTACTCGCGCCAGTTGTCCGGCACGCTCGTGGGGTTGGCGAGGTAGTTCTCGTACATCTCTTCCACGTACGGCGCATTGCCGCCGAAGAGATACGAGTTGCCCTGATAGGCAACGTAGATGTTGCCCGCGTTCGATGGGGTATCGCTCATGGATCCGCTGACCTCCGTCTTCCTCGGGAAGACATTAGCTGGTTAAGACAACCTTCCGCGACACGGCTGGACCGGTTGGCGGATGCGACAGTGACTGGGAAGGACCTGACTGCGGACGGCATTGTGCCACCGCCCCGCGCCAAGGGGGCGATCATGGGCCAAAGCCCACGCCGATACTGTGACGGGTGGTGAAGCGGGCGTGACCGGCGGGCGTGCTCAGGGCGCCACGCGCGGCGACAGCCGCTCGGACGCCGGCACCGAGGCCGGCTCGTCCATCTCGATCGCGATCTGGGTGCAGACGGTGCGGCACAGCATCACGGCCTTCTCGCTCTGCACACGATAGAACACCTGCGTACCGTCCTTGCGCTTGGCGAGCACGCCCGAGCGGTAGAGCAGGTTCAGGTGCTGCGATAGGTTGGGCTGGGTGGTGTCGATCTCGCGCAACAGCTGGGAGACCGACTTTTCCTGATCGCACAGGGCGCTGAGGATGCGCAGCCGCATGGGGGTGGAGAGCACGCCGAAGAGTTCGGCGGCGAGTTCAAAGACCCGCCCTTTCTCGACCTGGGCATCACTGGCGATCATGTCGGCCATGGCATCCGCGCTTGGTTGGAAATATAAGCATGGATGATAGCCCTGGCCCCCGGCCCCCGCCTAGCCAGCCCGCCAGGGCCTGCGGCGGGAGGCGCGCTCAGCCGCCCTCGCCCGCCAGCGCCTGGCGCAGTTCGCGCTTGAGCACCTTGCCCATGGGGTTGCGCGGCAGCGCCGGCATCACCGCCCAGCGGCGCGGCACCTCGTGGCGGGCCAGGTGGGCGCGGCACCACTCGCCCAGGGCCTGCGTGTCCAGGGTGTGGCCCCGCGCCGGAACGACGCAGGCGGCCACCTCCTCGCCCAGCCGTTCGTCGGGTACCGCCACGACGGCCACGTCCGCGATGCCAGGGAAACGCATCAGCGCGGCCTCCACGGCGGCCGAGGACACTTTCAGGCCGCCGCGGTTGATCACGTCCTTCACGCGGTCGATGAAGCGCAGCAGCCCGTCCCCGTCGGCCACCACCAGGTCACCGGTGTGCAGCCAGCCGTCGCGGAAAGCGAGCGCGGTGGCCTGTGGGTCCTCGAAATAGCCAGCCGCCAGGCTGGGGCCGCGGAACAGCAGCTCGCCCGGGGTGCCGGGCCCGACCGGCCGCCCCGCCCCGTCCACCACGCGCAGCTCGCAGTGCGGCATGGCCTGGCCCATGAGGCCGGCCTTGGCCGGCAGCCAGTGCGGCGGCAGGTAGGCGCCGGCCGGACCGCTCTCGGTCATGCCCCAGACGTGCACCTGCTCCATCCAGGGCCAGCGGACCGCCGCGCGCCCGATGAGGGGCGCCGGCATGGCCGCGCCGCCGTAGGCCAGGCGCCGCACGCGCCACAGGCCCTCGGCGCCGCGCTCGGCCTCGGCCAGCATGAGCTGGATCACCGAGGGCACGCCGTGGTAGACGGTGGTGCCTTCGGCGTCGGCCAGGGCCAAGCGCTGCGCGCTGTCCAGGTGGTGCTCCATGACAAAACCCGCGCCATGCACCCAGGAGGACATGCAGCCCAGGTTCAGGCAGGAACTGGTGAAAAAGGGAAACGCGCCCTGGTAGAGGTCACCGGCCACCAGCCCCACCGCGGCGCCCATGGCCAGGCCCGCATGCAGCAGGCTGCGGTGGGTGTGCACCACCGCCTTGGCCTGGGCCGTGGTGCCCGAGGTGAACAGCAGGCAGGCGGGTTCGGTGGGCGACACGGGCGGGCCAGCCGCCTCGGCCGGCCCCGGTGCCGGCCCGTCCAGGGTCGCCGGCCAGGCGGGTTCGGGCCCGTCCAGCAGCGCCAGGGGAACACCGCTGGCCGCCCCGAGGCGCGGCGCGCTGGCGGCCAGGCCGACCACCAGGCGGGGTCGCACCAGGGCCAGGGCCTGGGCCAGTTGCTCGTCGGACCCGCGCGTGCTGAGCGGCACCACCACCGCGCCGATGGCCCAGCAGCCCAGCGCCGTGAGCACCGCCTCGCGGCCGGCGTCGTTGTCCAGGTAGACAGCCACGCGGTCGCCGCGCGCCACACCCCAGCGGGTCAGGCCCTCGCCCACGCGGCGCTGCCAGCGCGCGAGCTGGGCATAGCTCAGGCGCTCGCGGTGCCCGGCGGCGGCGCGCGCGGACAGGGCGATGGCCGAGGGCCGCTGCAGCGCCCGCCGATCGATGAGCGCGCTCACGCTCAGCCCCTGCAGCTGCGCGGGCGATGGGGGCTCGAAGTCGGGACCGGCCATCGCTGCCTCAGCGACCGGTGAACACCGGCGCGCGCTTCTCGCGGAAGGCGTTCACCGCCTCCTGGTGGTCCTGGCTGCGGTTGGACAGGGCCTCGTAGGCGAGCGAGGCGTCCATGATCGAATGGGCCAGTTGCTTGAGCCCGATGTTCACGGCCATCTTGCTCCAGCGGATGGCCTTGACCGCCCCACCCGCCAGCCGATCGGCGAACTGCGCCACGCGCGCGTCCAGATCGGCCGCCGGCACGGCGTGGTTGATGAGCCCGATGCGCGCGGCCTCGGCGGCGCTCATCAGGTCACCGGTCATCAGGTACTCCTTGGCGCGCGCGTAGCCGATGAGCTGCGGCCAGATCACCGCGCCGCCGTCGCCCGCCACGAAGCCCACGCTGACGTGCGGGTCGCCGATCCTGGCGGTCTCGGCGGCGAACACCACGTCGCAGAACAGCGCGATGGTGGCGCCCAGGCCAGTGGCGTGGCCGTTGAGCTTGGCCACCAGCGGCTTCTCGCAGTCCAGCAGCGAGTAGACGATCTGCTTGCCCTCGCGGGCCGTGGTCTCGAAGGCGCCCGGCTCGTCGATCATCTTCTGCATCCAGTCGATGTCGCCGCCAGCCGAGAAGGCGCGGCCCGCGCCGCCGAGCACCACCACGTCGCTGTCCGGGTCGCCCGAGGCCTCGACGAAGACGCGCGCCAGCTCGGCGTGCATGCGCTCGTCGATGGCATTGAGCTTGTCGGGCCGGTTCATGGTGATCTCCAGCACGCGGCCCCGGCGCGCGAACTGAAGCGACGAATAGCTTGAAAAGTCCATGGGTTCCTCGCTCAGGCCGCGGCGCGGTAGACGTTGAGTTCCAGTTTTTCGCGCGCCATGGCGGCCGCCACCGGCGCCGACGCGGCCACGCGCTGCGCGTGCGCCCACAGCGCCGGCAGGCCCTGCGGGTCGATGCCCGCGTAGCCACCCCAGCGCAGCAGGGTGAGCGCGTAGGCGTCGTGGAAGGACGGCCGCTCGCCGAACCAGAACGGCGTGGCCTGCGCCACCCAGCCCTGGATGCGCTCCAGGTGATCGCGGAAGCGCTTGGTGTTGAAGCGCTTGAGCTCGGCGTGCACGGCCTCGTCCTCGGCGAACAGGTGGGGCTTGAAGACGTGGGCGAAGGTGGGGTGCGCGGTGTTGTTCATGAAGGCGAGCTGCGACATGGCCTGCGCGCGCGCCCAGGGGTCGGCGGGCAGCAGGCCCACCTGGGGGAAGCGGCGGTCCAGGTAGTCGGCGATGGCCAGCACCTGGGTCAGCGGCCGGCCCTCGACCACCAGCACGGGCACCTGGCCCAGGGGGTTGAGCGCCAGGTGCGCGGCGCTCAGGTGCTCGCCCTTGTGCAGGCGCACGGCGTGCGCCGCGAAGTCCTGGCCGATCGCCGCCCGGATGGTTTCCAGGCCGGCGTGGACCACGAACGAGCAAGTGCCCGGGCCATAGTGAAGTTCCAGCATGCAATGTGTCCTCGGTGGGGCCCGGGCGGTGCCGGGCGGGGTGGGAAGCGTCCGCCGGCCTCAGACGTCCAGGTCGTCGGGCACGGGGATGTCGAACTCCAGCAGCTGCTGGGCCATGCCCTTGCCCATGGGGTCGGGGCGCAGCGAACTGGGGCCGCCGCCGTCCAGGGCGCCGTCCAGCACGAAGTTCAGGGCGTGCAGGCCGGGCACCGCGTGGCGCACCACGGCGCCCTCGACCAGGTGGGCCAGGTAGGCCTTCACCGCCTCGGCGCTCAGCGCCGCCTCGATGAAGGGCAGGAAGGCCGGCCGGCGCGCGATGACGGCGATGTTGGAGGTGTTGCCCTTGTCGCCCGAGCGGCCCCAGGCCAGGCGCACCAGTGGCACGCGGCGCCCGCCGGGCCCGGTCGCGGTCGCGGTCGCGGCGTCGGCGCGCGGGGCCGCGGCCGGCGCCTCGGCCAACGGCGCACCGGCAGGGATGGGCACGCTCACGCACTGCCCGTCCAGCGTCACGCGCGGCGGCGCCAGCCGCGCCTTGTCCACCAGGCAGGTGAACAGGCGGTAGCGCGGCTCCACCACGGGCCGGCTGTTGAACATGAGCGCGCTGCCGGTGGTGGTGCCGGGCGCGAACGACACGCCGGGCACGCGCGCCTCGCGCGAGAACAGTTCCAGGGCCTCGCGGCGCGGGTGCGTTGCCGCCACGCGCGCGATCGCCTCGCGCAGATCGAAGGCGCGCGCGCGCGGGCCGTAGCCGTCCTCCGCGCCCACCACGCCCACGGCCACCTTCTCGAAATCGCCCAGGCCGCGCGCCAGCGCCATGGCGCGGGCCCGGCCGAGCAGCGCCTCGCCGGTGCGGCGCGCCTTGCGCACCGCGTCGATGCCGAACACCGGCAGCTGCGCCACGCAGCGGTAGCCGTCGAGGTAGGCGGCGGACAGCTTGTAGTGCGGGCCGGGTGCCTGGCCGCGCGCGCCACGCACCACCACGCGGTCGGGGCCGGCCTCGGTGACGGTGACGCCAGTGAAATCGCAGCAGACGTCGGGCAGCCGGTAGCGGGCCGGGTCGCCCACCTCGTACAGGATCTGCTCGCTGACCGTGCCGCGCGTGACCAGGCCACCGGTGCCGGCGGGCTTGCTCACCACGAAGTGCTCGGCGCCGTGGCATTCGATGACGGGGTAGCCGATGTTTTCCCAATCGGGCACGGTGTGCCAGTCGGTGTGGATGCCGCCCGTGACCTGCGGCCCGCACTCCAGGATGTGGCCCGCCAGCGAGCCCATGGCCAGGGCGTCGTGGTCGTCGGGCGTCCAGCCGTACTCGTGCATCAGCACGCCCAGCGTGGTCGCGCTGTC
>NZ_MKSS01000271.1:0-1578 GCF_001897365.1 Hydrogenophaga sp. 70-12 | reverse complement strand
CGAGGTGGTGGCCGAGCACGACCTGGAGGGCGTGATCCAGGTCGCCAGCTTCCACCCCGACTACCGCTTCGAGGGCACCGAGCCCGAGGACATCACCAACGCCACCAACCGCTCGCCGTTTCCCACGCTGCACCTGCTGCGCGAGGACAGCGTGGCCCGCGCCGTGGCCAGCGAGGGTGGCGACGCGGACGCCATCGTGGCCCGCAACATGGACACCTTGCGCCGCCTCGGGCCGCAGGGCTGGCGCGAGCTGCTGTCGGCGCCGGGCGACACCAAGGCCTGAATTGCCGGGGCGGGCTGGCCTTTTCCGCCCTTTTGGGACTATGGTTCGCGGGGCACAATGCCCCCGCCGTTCGTCGTCGATGCCTTTGCCATGCCCAATTCCCCCCTCCCGGCCCTTGACCTCTGCCTGAAGGAGGCACTGGACCAGTGCCGGCAATGGATCCCCGCCTGGATCGACCGCGTGCACGGCCTGCTGCGCGAGCGTGAGCTGGCGCAGACCCAGGTCCACGAGCGCCAGGCCCTGCTGGAGGCCCACCAGGCGGTGCACCGCCAGCGCGACGCGGTGGCCCGCCACTGGCTGTCCGCCCTGGCCGATCGGCTGGAGCAGGCCCCGGCCGCGAGCGCGCAGGCGCGCAAGCCCGCGCTCAGCCTGGACGAACTCGAACTCATGGGCGACGACCAGGTGCACGAGCGCGTGGAGATCGCCCGCGCGCAGCAGACGGCCATGCTGTCGGCCGACGACGCCTTCAACGAATTCACCGCGCGCCTGTCCACCGCGCAGGGCTTCAAGGTGGTCAACGCCGAGCTCAATCCGCTGCGCGTGCAGGTCTTCGTCGAAACCCTGCTGTCCTCGCTGAAGGGCCTGGACGTGACGCCCGCCGCGCGCGCCCGCTGGCTGCGCGTGGGCGCCACGTCGCTCGGTGAATCGCTCGACCTGTTCTACCGCCACCTGAGCGCCTGGCTCAACGCCCAGGGCGTGCAGCCGGCCGGCTACGCGGTCGTGATGGCGCCCGAGTCGCGCGCCGTGGTCGAGGAAGAACTCATGGGCCAGGACCTGCTTGAAGGCCCGATGAGCGACCAGGAGGCCCTGCTCACGCTGGACCACCTGCACCGCCTGCTGGTGGGCGACACCGAAGGCGGCGAGGGCGCTCGCCGCGCCAACGACGCCATGACCCGCGCGCTGGCCGGCGAGGTGGTGACGCTGATGATGCAGCGCATCGCCACCGACAAGCGCCTGCTCAAGCCGGTGCGCGGCCACCTGCAGGAGATGAAGCCCGCGCTGCTGGAGCTCGCCACCAGCAACCCACGCTTCTTCGCCGACCGCAACAACCCCGCGCGGCGCCTGCTCGATGCCGTAACCGCGCGCAGCCTGGCATTCACCAGCGAACAGGACGAGGGCTACAGCGGCTTCCTGCAGGAGCTGCGGCACGTGGTGTACGAACTGCGCCGCCCCGGCAAGACCGACCTGGCCGACCGCTTCCCCACGCTGCTCGACCAGCTGCGCCAGTTCGAGGACCGCGCCGTGCCGCGCGGCGAGCGCGAGGCGCGCGGCCGCGCCGTGCAGACCCTGGTGAA
>NZ_MKSS01000270.1:0-8890 GCF_001897365.1 Hydrogenophaga sp. 70-12 | reverse complement strand
GGACATGCCCAAGAACATCGAGGGCTACTACCAGGAGACCGGCCGCGCGGGCCGCGACGGCGAACCCGCCAACGCCTGGATGGCCTATGGCCTGCAGGACGTGGTGAACCAGCGCCGCATGATCGACGACAGCCCGGCGCCCGACGAATTCAAGCAGGTGCTGCGCGGCAAGCTCGACGCCCTGCTCGCCCTGGCCGAGGCCAGCGACTGCCGCCGCGTGCGCCTGCTCGCCTACTTTGGCGAGACCTACCAAGGACCGCACGCCGGTTTCGCCGCCGGGCCGCCCCCAGGCGAAACGCCTCCCCATCGGGGGGGCAGCGACCCGCGCAGCGGCGCAGCGTGGGGGGTCATGTGTGGCAATTGCGACAACTGCCTCAACCCGCCCGAGCTGTTCGATGCCACCGAGCCCGCGCGCAAGCTGCTGTCGTGCATCTACCGCGTGCAGCAGGCCAGCGGCCACGGCTATGGCGCGGGCCACATCATGGACATCCTGCGCGGCAAGGCCACCGAGAAGGTCGAGGCCAACGGCCATCAGCGGCTCAGCACCTTCGGCATCGGCGCCGACTGGAGCGAGACGCAGTGGCGCGCGCTGCTGCGCCAGCTGATCGCCATCGAGGCGGTGCGGGTGGACGACGCGCCCTATAACACCCTGCACCTGGCCGACGGCGCGCGCGCCATCCTCAAGGGCGAGGGCGAGGTGCGCCTGCGCATCCAGGCTGAACGCGCGCCCTCGCGCTCGCGCAGCGCGCGCGCCAAACCGCCGGTGGGCGACGACGGCACGCCGCTGAGCCTGGCCGAGCGCGACTGCCTGGAGGCGCTCAAGGCCTGGCGCGCCGGCGTGGCCAAGGAGCACAACCTGCCCGCGTATGTGATTTTTCACGACGCGACCCTGCGCGCCATCGCCCAGCGCCGGCCCATCGACGTGACCGACCTGGACGGCATCAGCGGCATCGGCCTCAAAAAGCGCGCGGCGTACGGCGACGCGGTCATCCAGGTGGTGAGTGCTTTTCTCTGAGCCCTCAAGTCCTGCGGGCCCCAGCCGAAAACCATCGGGTGACAGTGCCGACCGCCCGTCGGCCAACCGTCTGTCGCACGTGATGCGCCGCTCAAGCCGACGGCCCTCATGCCGATGTTCCATGCAAGGGGCGGCCTCCGCTCCACGGTCTCAACGAATCGATTGCACGGAGCGCGTCATGTTTTTCCGCCTGCCCTGGCTGTCCAAGCGAAGGGCCCCCAGCTACCACGACACCCTGGCCCTGGACCTGGACTATGTCGTCGATGAATTCCACTCGGCCATGGCCGACATCCAGGACCCCCTGCGCGTGCGCCTGCACGCCGCCCTGATGAACTGCCGCACCCCGCGCGACTTGTGGTTCCTGCGCGGCAAGCTGTTCAACCTGATCTGCAAGCACCACCACGAGGGCGAGGCCAACAAGCGCGTGGGCCGCCTGGACGCCAAGCTGCGCTACTTCGTGGACAACCACCCCGACTACTCGGCGGACGAGGTGCCGAGCCGCCCCATGGGCCTGTTGCACTGACCTCTGCCGCCGCGCCCCTGGGGTGACCCCGGGCACGCGAAACAAAAGGCCACCTTCGGGTGGCCTTTTGTTTGGGGCGAGAGAACTTCAGTGCACGAAACCCATGCCGCGCGCCTCGCGCACCTCGGGCTTGATGCGGTGCTCGGCCTCGAGCTGGTCCAGGAATTCGGCCGGCTCCATGGCGGCGCCCAGGATCTCGGCCTGGCGCTTGACGGCGGCGAAGTCGCCAGGGCAGAGCTGCTCCAGGCGCGCCAGGCGCTGGCGCAGGCCGTCGTCCAGGCGCTCACCCTGGCCACCCAGGGCCTCGACCACGAACATGGTCTCGCGCTGCGCGCGCGTGAGCGGCTTGAAGCGGATCTTGAAGGTGAAGCGGCGCAGCGCGGCCTGGTCGATGCTGTCCATCAGGTTGGTGGTGCAGACGAAGATGCCCGCGAAGCGCTCCATGCCCTGCAGCATCTCGTTGACCTCGGTCACCTCGTAGGTGCGCTGCGCGCCGCGGCGGTCCTGCAGGAAGCTGTCGGCCTCGTCGAGCAGCAGCACCGCGTGCTCGGCCTCGGCCTCGCGGAACATGGCGGCCATGTGCTGTTCGGTCTCGCCCACGAACTTGCTCACCAGGTCGCTCGCACGCCGGACCATCAGGGGGCGGCCGAGCTGCTGGGCGATGTGCTCGGCCAGCGCCGTCTTGCCGGTGCCGGGCGCGCCGTGGAAGCACAGGCAGCCGTGGCCGCGCGCCTTGAGCGCATCGATGATGCGCGGGATGGGGTGGCGCGACTCCACGTGCAGCATGTCCAGGCTGTACTGCGTGACGCTGGGGCGCTGCAGCACGTCGGGCGCGCGGCCCAGGGCCTGGTCGGCGTGGCGCAGCTGGCGTTCGATCAGTTCGTCCAGCAGGGGCGGCGGCCCCAGGCGCGCGGCGGCCTTGCGGCCAGTGGCGCGCGCCGGCGCGGCCGCCAGTTCGGCGAAACGCACCGCCGTTCGGATCTGCGCCGGCGTCAGGCCCTTGCGTTCGGTCAGGCGGCCCACCAGGGCCTCGCTCACGGCCGCGCCTTCCAGCGTCTTGCGCACCAACTGCTCGCGTGCGCCGGGCGGCGGGCTCTTGAGTTCCAGGTGGTAGGCGAAGCGGCGGCGGAAGGCCGGGTCGATCTGCTCGATGCGGTTGGTGATCCACAGCGTGGGCACGGCGTTCGACTCCAGCACCTGGTTCACCCAGGCCTTGCCGCTGACCGAATGGCTGTGCGGCGCGGCCACGTGCTCGGCGCGCGCCATGAACTGCGCGGCCTCGCTGGAGATCGGCGGGAACACGTCTTCCACCTCGTCGAACAGCAGCGCCGACTGCGCCGTGCCCTTGAGGAACACCTGGGCGATCTGCAGCGAGCGGTAGCGGTCGCGGCCCGAGAGCGCGTTGCCGTCGCGGTCGGCGTACTCGACCTCGAACAGCTCCAGGCCGGCGGCCTTGGCCACCACGCGCGCCAGTTCGGTCTTGCCGGTGCCCGGCGGACCGTAGAGCAGCACGTTGACGCCGGCCTCCTTGCGCGCCACGGCCTCGCGCAGCAGGCCGCTGAGCAGGCGCACGTCGTCGGACACGTAGTCGAAGTCGGCGGGTGCCAGCGTGGAACGCGCCGCCGGGCGCGTGAACACCGCCATGAGCTCGCTCTGCGAGCGGTATTCGCGCATCAGCACGGGCGGCAGCTTCTCGCTGACCTTCATCAGGTCGGCGAGGTCGGTGATGTTGTGCTCGGAGATGAGGTTCTCGACCATGCCGATGCGCTCGAGCCGCGAGCCCGCGCGCAGGGCCTCGCCCACTTCGCTGGCCTTGACGCCGGCCACGTCGGCGATGGCGGCGTAGGCCTCGGGCGCGTTGTTCACCTTGAACTCGACCAGGATGGAGCGCAGGTCGCGCTGGTAGCGCGCCAGCGTGCCGTACAGCAGCAGGGCGCGCTCGGCGCGGTTGAGCTGCAGCAGCCCGGCCAGGGCGTCGATGTTCTTCTCCACCAGGGTGCTCTGCTTCTTGAGCGCCTGGCTCAGCCAGTCGCCGGTGACGGCCAGCACCGAGAGCAGGTCCTTGGGCGCTTCCTTGGCGTATTCGTCCAGGTAGAAGAACAGGGTGCCTTCCTCGTACGGGCCGCGCCAGACGCCGTAGCGGTCCATGAAGGCGGCCGTGGAGAGCCTGTCGTGGCCGGCCCAGAGCTCGTTGTCGCGGCAGCGCCGCTGCAGGAACTCGCGCAGGCGCTGCAGCACGGTGTGCGGCCACACCAGGTGGCGCCCGGCCAGCGAGAGCAGGGTGTTCAGGTCGCGCCGCACGTTGAAGCGCGGCCCTTGGCGCGCCGCCAGCGTCAGCACGAAGTGCGAGCACATGAGGTCGAGCACGGGCGCCTGCTTGAGGCCGTGCGGCACGTGAAGGCGCCCTTCACCCAAGGCGCGCGCCTCGGGCGAGCGGACCGCGGGACCGGGTGACAACTGCCGTTTGCTCATGCGCAGGCTCCTGCGACAACCTCCAGCGTGACGGGGCGCCACGGTGCCGGGCCCCTGTGCGGCGGACCATAACGCAGCTTGATGCGCGATGGAAGGGCGCGATGACGGGCGTTCCGGGGCTTTTCCCACGCGGCGGCGCCACAATCGCCGGATGCTGCAAATAGATGACATCCGCGCCGCGGCGGCCCGCCTCGACGGCCAGGTCCTGCGCACGCCCTGCGTGGAATCGCGCACGCTGTCCCAGCTGACGGGCTGCCAGGTGTTCCTGAAGTTCGAGAACCTGCAGTACACGGCCTCGTTCAAGGAGCGCGGTGCGTGCAACAAGCTCGCGCAGCTCACGCCCGAGGAATCCGCGCGCGGCGTGATCGCCATGAGCGCGGGCAACCACGCCCAGGGCGTGGCCTACCACGCGCAGCGCCTGGGACTGCGCGCGGTCATCGTCATGCCGCGCTTCACGCCCGGCGTGAAGATCGAGCGCACGCGCGGCTTCGGCGCCGAGGTGGTGCTGCACGGCGACACCCTTGACGAAGCCCGCGCCCACGCGCGCCACCTGGCCGAGCAGCAGGGCCTGGTGTTCGTGCACCCCTACGACGACGAGGCCATCGCCGCCGGCCAGGGCACGGTGGGGCTGGAGATGCTGGCCGACGTGCCCGAGCTCGACACCCTGGTGGTGGCGGTCGGCGGCGGCGGGCTCATCGGCGGCATCGCCACCGCAGCCAAGGCGCTGAAGCCGGGCATCGAGGTGATCGGCGTGCAGACCGAGCGCTTCCCGGCCATGGTCAACGCCATCAAGGGCACGCGGCACCCGCAGGGCAGCAGCACCATCGCCGAAGGCATCGCGGTGGGCACCCCCGGCGAGATCAACCTGCCCCTGGTGCGCGAGCGCGTGGACGACCTGCTGCTGGTCGACGAAGGCGACATCGAGCAGGCCATCGTGATGCTGCTGGAGATCGAAAAAACCCTGGTGGAGGGCGCGGGCGCCGCCGGCCTGGCGGCCCTGCTCAAGCACCCCCAGCGCTTCGCGGGGCGCCGCGTGGGCCTGGTGCTCAGCGGCGGCAACATCGACCCGATGCTGCTGGCCTCCATCATCGAGCGTGGCATGGTGCGCGCCGGCCGGCTGGCGCGCATCGCCGTGAACGCGCGCGACGTGCCCGGCAACCTGGCCCGCATCACGGCCCTGGTGGCCGAAGCGGGCGCCAACATCGACGAGGTGCACCACCAGCGCGCCTTCACCCTGCTGGCGGCCCAGAACGTGGAGATCGAACTGGTGCTGCAGACGCGCGGGCGCGAGCACGTGAATCAGGTGATCGACGCGCTCAACGCCGCCGGCTTCGGCGCCCACGAGCAGTAAAGCGCGCGACGTCCGGCGCCGGGCGCGCCTCCGCATAATCGCGCGCCATGGACAACAGCACCCTGCAGGCCGCCCTGGCCGAGTACTTCGCCCCCTGGGTCCAGGCCCTGGGCCTGGTGGTCCACGGCAGCGCCGAAGGCGCCGTCACCCTGCGCCTGCCGCAGAGCGACCAGCTCAGCCGCGTGGGCGGCATGCTCTGCGGCCAGGCCATGATGGCCGCCGCCGACACCGCCATGGTGCTGGCGCTGATCCGCCAGTTCGGCGAGTTCCGGCCCTGCACCACGGTGCAGATGAACACCAGCTTCCTCAAGCCCCTGTCGGGGCAGGACGCCCTGGTCGAGGCGCGCGTGATCCGCGCCGGCAAGAGCCTGGCCTTCGGCGAGATCGACATCCGCGGCGCCGCCGACGGCAAGAGCGTGTGCCGTGCCACGACCACCTACGCGCTGCTGTAGGGTCTGCCGGGGGGCAAGGGCCCTCTTGGCCTAAAATCGCGTGTTTTAGAGACCAGACCGGAGCGTTTCATGGCCCACCAAGAACACCACACCCCCGAGCACACCGACGACGTGGTCGAGGCCATCACCCCGCTGATGCCCATCGTGCTGCCCCTCGCTGGCGGCGTGCTGATGTTCCTGCTGGCCTTCATCGCCGTGTTCATGGCCTGAAACCGCCTGTCGGGCACCGGGCCGGCCCGCCACGGGGGGCCGGCTTTTTTGTGGGCGCCGGCGCCTGGGTCCGCCGAAAACGCCGTCAATTGCATCACGTCATGCGGGTTTTGCATGTAACCCGTTAGTAACCCTGAGGGGTAAATCCTAAAATCGACCCAGTCGTCGATTGACGCCCCTCCCCGCGAGGCCACCGCCCCGCTGGCCGCCCGGGCTGCCGCCATCCACCGATGGGCAGCCGGCGCAGTCGACCCGAATTTGCTCGCCCAGATCCCCACGCCGACAGCCGCTGCCCGCGGCTGTCCCCGTCTTGGGCGACCGCCGGTTATCAAACTCTGGAGTCACTCGATGAACTCTCCCGTGATGCAGGGCCTGGCCCTCAACACCCCCTCCTACGTCAAACACGCCCGCCTGATCGCCTGGGTCGCCGACATGGCCGCCCTGTGCAAGCCGGACACCATCGTCTGGTGCGACGGCAGTGACGAGGAATACAACCGCCTGTGCCAGGGCCTGGTGGACGCCGGTACCTTCAAGCGGCTGAACCCGGCCAAGCGCCCGAACAGCTACCTGGCGTGCTCTGATCCCTCGGACGTGGCGCGCGTGGAAGACCGCACCTTCATCTGCAGCGAGCGCCAGGAAGACGCCGGCCCCACCAACAACTGGAAAGCCCCGGCCGAGATGCGCGCCACCCTGCAGCCGCTGTTCGACGGCTGCATGCGCGGGCGCACCATGTACGTGGTGCCCTTCAGCATGGGCCCGCTGGGCAGCCCGATCGCCCACATCGGCGTGGAGCTGTCCGACAGCGCTTACGTGGCCGTGAACATGAAGCTCATGACCCGCATGGGCAAGGCCGTGTTCGATGTGCTGGGCACCGACGGCGACTTCGTGCCCTGCGTGCACACCGTGGGCGCGCCGCTCAAGGCCGGCGAGAAGGACCACACGTCCTGGCCCTGCAACCCCACCGTCAAGTACATCGTCCACTACCCCGAAACGCGCGAGATCTGGAGCTATGGCTCCGGCTACGGCGGCAACGCGCTGCTGGGCAAGAAGTGCTTCGCGCTGCGCATCGCCTCGACCATGGGCCGCCAGCAGGGCTGGCTGGCCGAGCACATGCTGATCCTGGGCGTGACCAACCCGCAGGGCAAGAAATACCACGTGGCGGCCGCCTTCCCCAGCGCCTGCGGCAAGACCAACTTCGCCATGCTGATCCCGCCCAAGGGCTTCGAGGGCTGGACCGTCACCACCATCGGCGACGACATCGCCTGGATCAAGCCCGGCGCGGATGGCCGCCTCTATGCCATCAACCCCGAGGCGGGCTATTTCGGCGTCGCCCCCGGCACCAACACGGCCACCAACCCCAACTGCATGGCCAGCCTGAACAAGGACGTGATCTTCACCAACGTGGCGCTCACCGACGACGGCGACGTGTGGTGGGAAGGCATGGGCCCGGCGCCCGAGCACGCCATCGACTGGCAGGGCAAGGACTGGACGCCGCAGACCGCCAAGGAAACCGGCGCCAAGGCCGCCCACCCGAACGCGCGCTTCACCGTGGCCGCCACCAACAACCCCGCGCTGGACGCCGCCTGGGACGACCCCAAGGGCGTGGCCATCGACGCCTTCATCTTCGGCGGCCGCCGCAGCACCACGGTGCCGCTGGTGACGCAGGCGCGCGACTGGACGGAAGGCGTCTACATGGCCGCCACCATGGGCTCGGAGACCACCGCCGCGGCCTTCGGCGCGCAGGGTGTGGTGCGCCGCGACCCCTTCGCCATGCTGCCCTTCACCGGCTACAACATGAGCGACTACTTCCAGCACTGGCTGAACCTGGGCGCGCAGCTGCAAGCCCGGGGCGCCCAGCTGCCGGGCATCTTCTGCGTCAACTGGTTCCGCAAGGACGAGAACGGCAAGTTCGTCTGGCCGGGCTTCGGCGAGAACATGCGCGTGCTCAAGTGGATGATCGACCGCCTGGAAGGCCAGGGCCAGGGCGTGGAGCACGCCTTCGGCGTCTCGCCGCGCTACGAGGACCTGCACTGGAACGGCCTGGACTTCAGCGCCGAGCAGTACCGCACCGTCACCGCCATCGACAAGGCCGCCTGGGTGCAAGAACTCAAGCTGCACGATGAGCTCTTCCAGCAGCTGGCCTACCACCTGCCGCGCGAGCTGACGGACACCAAGGCGCGCATCGAGCAACGCCTGGCGGCCTGAGCGCCATCCCGGCCGATCGACCATCCGATCGGCCACAAAGAAAAAGCCACCCCGCGGGGTGGCTTTTTGCTGGGCGCGTGACAGCTCAGATGAAGTGCAGCTTGGCGTAGCGGGCGCGGCTGGCGGCCAGGCGCTCCCAGTAGCTGGCCTGCGGCGCCGCGGCGGCCTTGGCGGTTTCCGGCAGGCCCAGGGGAGCGAGCGCTTCGACGAAGTCAGTGGCGGTCGGCTCCTGCTCGGCGCGGTCGCGGGCGGCCATCAGGTCTCTCATCAGGCGCGGGTCGTGGCGGGCCATTTCCCACAGGCGCATGTCGGCGCGGGCCTCGGCCAGCGAACGCGACCAGTCGTCGAGCGCGGCCACAGCACGGCGCGCCACGCGGCGGGCGCTGTCGGCGAACAGGGCCAGGCCGGCGAAGACCAGGGCCCAGAGCAGCACCCAGGCCAGCATCAGGTGGCCGTCGGCCCAGGTGTCGATCAGTTGGTCGGCCACGACGATCAGCGTGGCGATGGCGGCGGCGAGCAGCAGGGCGCTCAGGCCGCGGGCGCCTTCGGACGCGGGGGCGGCGGTGGGGGTGTCTGCGCGCAGGGCAGCGGACAGCGAGGGGGCGGTGAGAACGGTGCTCATGGCGAACTCCTGAAAACCACGTCTTGTGGACGAAACGAAC
>NZ_MKSS01000269.1:0-8894 GCF_001897365.1 Hydrogenophaga sp. 70-12 | reverse complement strand
CGCGCCCGCCCCGCCGCAGGGGCTGCCGGTGCTGGGGGCACCGGCGCAGCAGCTCACGCTGGGGTCGCAGGCGGCCGATGCGCCAAGGCCCGTGAGCAGCAGCGCCAGACCCAGCAGGCCAGACAGCCACCTTGCACCGCTACGCGCGGCCTTCAGCACCACGCGGTGGTGATTCCAGTTCATGCACTGCCTCCCCGATGCGATCCGAAACGCCCGTGCCACGGCACGAGCGCGCGATCACATCAGCCGGCGGCACGGGGCGTCGGCGTTGCCGGCAGGGCTTGAAGCAAAGCTCAGAACCGACGCGGGTTCCGTCCCCCACCGGGGGGATCAGGCGCCGGGCAGCAAGGCCTGGAGCTCACCCAGCGTGCCGGCCTCGTGCAGGGGTTTGTCCTCGCGCACGCGCAGCATGCGCGGGAAGCGCAGCGCCACGCCGCTCTTGTGGCGCTTGCTGCGCGCGATGCCTTCGAAGGCCAGCTCCACCACCAGCGTCGGGCGCACGCTGCGCACGGGGCCGAAGTGCTCCAGCGTGGTCTCGCGGATCACGGCGTCCACGGCCTGGAACTCGGCGTCGCTCAGCCCCGAATAGGCCTTGGTGAAGGACACCAGCTGCAGGCCTTGCGGGTTGGCCGGTC
The DNA here is from genome assembly GCF_001897365.1 of Hydrogenophaga sp. 70-12. Lineage (NCBI taxonomy): Bacteria > Pseudomonadati > Pseudomonadota > Betaproteobacteria > Burkholderiales > Comamonadaceae > Hydrogenophaga > Hydrogenophaga sp. 70-12. Next base: position 8,259 of record NZ_MKSS01000269.1, on the reverse strand, counting down.
GGCGATCGGCGATCGCGTCCACCACCGCCTGCGCCTCGGCCGGATCGCGCGGCGTGCGGTTCCAGACGGCGAAGCTGTAGTCGGTGTAGACCGAGGCGCGCCGCCCGTGGCCGGCCTGGGCGTAGATCAGCACGCCGTCCACCGTGAACGGGTCGATCTTCCATTTCCACCAGGCCAGCCGCTCGCCCTCGCCCGAGCGCTTCACGCGCCCGGTGCCGTAGGCGCCGTCGCGGTGCTTGAGCATCAGGCCCTCGACGCCGAGTTCGCGCGAACGCGCGCGCCAGGCGGCCAGCGTGGCCCAGTCGGGCGCGCCGAGCAGCGGCGAGCAGGGCAGCGGCGGGGCGCAGGCCCGCGCCAGCGCCTGCAGGGCGGCGCGGCGCGCGTGCTGGGGTTGCCCGCGCAGGTCCTGTCCGCCGCGCTCCAGCAGGTCGTGGGCGATGAAGCCCACGGGCGCATCGGCCAGCACGCGGGCCGTGAGCGTCTTGCGCGCGATGCGCTGCTGCAGCGTGGCGAAGGGCGCGGGCCGGCCCGGCGTCTCGAAGCCCGGCAGGGGCGCGGCCAGCGCGTCCCAGGCCACGATCTCGCCGTCGACCACCGTGCCGTCGGGCCAGGCCGCGGCCAGGCGCTCCAGCTCGGGAAAGCGCTCGGTCATCAGCTCCTCGCCGCGCGACCAGACCCAGGCGCGGCCCGCGCGCTTGACGATCTGGCCGCGGATGCCGTCGAACTTCCACTCGGCGCACCAGTCGCCCACCTCACCCAGCGTGGCCTCGGGCGCCCCCGCGAGCGCGGACGCCAGGAAGAAGGGGTAGGGCTGGCTCGGGTCGCGTGCGGCCGCCCCTTCGCCCTCGGCCGACGCCACGATGGCGCGCCAGGCCTCGGCCGTGGGCGCGCGCTGGCCGCTGGTGTAGCCCATCATGCGCGCCGCCACGAGCTTGGGGTCCAGGCCCGCGAACTCGGCCACGGCGCGCTGCGCCAGCAGCTGGCTCACGCCGACGCGGAAACCACCCCCCACCAGCTTGACGAAGAGGAAGCGGCCCAGGCTGTCGAGCTCGGCCCACCAGCCCAGCACCGCGGCCGCCACCGTGGCCTCATCGGCGCCGCGCAGCGGCAGCAGCCGCTGGGTCATCCAGCCGTGAAGGCCGAGCTCGGCGCCCCCCTCGGCCGGCGCGGGCAGCACCAGGGCGATGGTCTCGGCGAGGTCGCCCACGGCCTGGTAGCTCTCCTCGAACAGCCATTCGGGCAGGCCCGAGGCCCGCAGCGCCAGCGCGCGCAGCTGAGCGGTGCGGATGAGTTGGCGCGGCTTGCCGCCCGCGAGGAAGTACACCGCCCAGGCCGCGTCCTCGTCGGGCGCTTCGCGCAGGTAACGCACCAGGGCGGCCACCTTGGCGTGGGTGGCGGTGCTGGCGTCGAGTTCGGCGAACAGCGCGCCGAAGCGCTTCATGCGGCGGACTCCGCCCCGGCGGCGAGCGGATCGTCGGCGCCGTCGCCGTACTCGGTCTTGAAGCCTTCGGCCCGCAGGCCCTGCTCCTGGAGGTAACGCACCAGGGTGGGCACGCTGCCGTGGGTGACGATCACGCGCCCGGCGCCGGTCGCGCCGATGGCCGAGAGCAGGCCGGGCCAGTCGGCGTGGTCGCTGATGACGAAACCGCGGTCGTGGCCCAGGCGGCGGCGCCAGCCGCGGATCTGCATCCAGCCGCTGGCGAAGGCGTCGCTGGTGTCACCGAAGCGGCGTATCCAGGGCGAGGACAGGGCGCTGCCCGGGCACAGCACCAGGGCGCGGCGCAGGTCCGCCGGGTCGTGCGTTCCCTCCGCCGCGAGCGTGGCCGGCAGGTCCACGCCCGCCGCGCGGTAGGCTCGATTGAGCGGCTCCACCGAGCCGTGGCAGACGATGGGGCCGATGGACGGGTCCACCCCCGCCAGCAGGCGCTGCGCCTTGCCCAGGCTGTAGCAGCTGATCACGCTGGCGCGCCCGACGGCCGCGTTGTCGGCCCACCAGTGGTTGAGTTCGGCGAACAGCTCGTGGTCGGGACGCCAGCGGTAGATGGGCAGGCCGAAGGTGGACTCGGTGATGAAGGTGTCGCAGCGCACCGGCTCGAACGGCGCGCAGGTGCGATCGGGCACGCCGTGGGCGGGCGTGGGCCGGTAGTCCCCGCTGGCCACCCACACCTGGCCCTGGTGTTCCAGGCGCACCTGGGCCGAGCCCAGCACGTGGCCCGCCGGGTGCAGGCTGATGCGCACGCCCCGGTGCGTGACCACCTCGCCGTAGTCCATCGGCTGCAGGGGGATGCCCTCCCCCAGCCGCGCGCGCAGCAGCCCGGCGCCGGGCGCGGCCGCGAGGTAGTGGCGGTGCCCGGTGCGCGCGTGGTCGGCGTGCGCGTGCGTGATCACCGCGCGGTCGACGCGGCGCCAGGGGTCGATGAAAAAATCGCCCGGCGGGCAGTACAGGCCCTCGGGGCGCTGGACGATCAGGTCCTGCATATCAGGGACGTGGGGGCGGCCACCGCCTCCTCAATAGCGGTGGCCGGTGAGAAACAGCACCGTGCGCATGATGCCGAAGGCGATGCGGTCGAGGATGCGCTGGCCCCAGGGCCGGCTGTTGAGCGCCTCCGCGTGGATGGGTGTGCTGCGGTGGCAGACGATGTGATCCAGGTGCGCGCGCAGCAGCGCCGCGAAGCGCCGGTCGGTGCTCATGACGTTGGCCTCGCGCGCCAGCAGCAGCGACAGCGGGTCCAGGTTGGTGGAGCCCACCGTGGCCCAGCGCTCATCCACCACGGCCACCTTGGCGTGCAGCGCGCTGGGCGCGTACTCGCAGACCTCCAGGCCCGCGTTCACCAGGCGCTTGAGCGCGGGCCGCGCGGCGCGGTACTGCAGGAAATGCTCGTAGCGCCCCTGCAGCAGCAGGCGCACCCGCACGCCGCGCCCGACGGCCATCAGCAGGGCCTTGCGCAGCCGGCGCCCGGGAATGAAGTAGGCGTTGACGATGAGCACCTCCTGGCGCGCCTCGCCGATGGCCTTGAGGTAGGCGCGCTCGATGTCGTGGCGGTGCGCCACGTTGTCGCGCAGCAGCAGCGCGGCGCGCGCGTCGTCCACGCCCATCAGCGCGCTGCCGGTGTCTTCCTCGCCGCCGGACGCCAGGCCGCGCGCGCGCGTTTCCAGCTTGCGCAGCAGCTTGGAGAAATCGCCCGAGGCGCTCGAGCCGCGCAGCGCCTGCCAGGCGGCCGAGAACTCGCGCTGGCGCGCGGCCCGCACGGCCTGCAGGCGCCACCAGAGCTGCTCCATGGTCTCCGTCATGTCCTGCACCAGCGGCCCGGCCACGCGCAGTGAATAGTCCAGCCGGGGTTCGTCGAGCCGGCCCAGCGACACGTCGTCGCGGTCGTCGATGATGTTGACGCCGCCGCAGAAACCCACCGTGCCGTCCACCACGCAGAGCTTGCGGTGCAGGCGGCGCCACAGGCGGGGGAACAGCAGGCCCAGCCGGCCCAGGGGCGAGTAGATGCGCCATTGCACGCCGGCGGCGCCGAAGCGCTGGCGCCATTCTTCGGGAATCGACGGCGTGCCCACGCCGTCGACCACCAGGCGCACCGCCACGCCGCGCCGCGCCGCGCGCTCCAGCGCCTCGGCCACCTGCAAGGCCGAGCCCGCGAACTCGAAGATGTAGGTCTCCAGGTGCACCACCTGGCGTGCCGCGTCCATGGCCTCGGCCAGCGCGGGGAAGAGCTCGTCGCCGCCCACCAGCAGCACGAGCTGGTGCCCATCCTTCATCGTCGCATGCAGGCGTTTCACGGGAATTCGAGGTCGGCGATGATCGGCAAGTGGTCGGACATGCGGCGCCAGGCGCGCCCATGCGGCACGTGGGCCGAGACCGGGCGCAGGCCGCGAAAAAAGATGCGGTCCAGGTGCAGCAGCGGCAGCCGCGCCGGGAAGGTGGGCAGGCGGATGCCCTCGAAGGTGTGCAGGTCCAGCGCGGCCATGGGTTTGAGCAGCTGCGCGCTCCAGTCGTTGAAGTCGCCCGCCACCACCAGCGGCGCGCCGGCGGGAACCTCGCGGGCGATGAACTGGCCCAGGCGCTGCACCTGCCGTTCGCGGCTGGCGTGCACCAGGCCCAGGTGCACCACCACCACGTGCAGCTCCAGGCCATCGACCAGCAGGTGCACGTGCAGCAGGCCGCGCTGCTCGAAGCGGTGGTCGGAGACGTCGGAATGCCCCACGCCCACCACCGGCCAGCGCGACAGCAGGGCGTTGCCGTGTTCGCCGTGGCGCGTGATGGCGTTGCTGCGGTAGACGGCCTCGTAGCCCTCGGGCGAGAGGTAGCCGGCCTGGTCCATTTCGGGCCAGCGGGTGAAGTAGCGTTCCAGCTTGCGGTGGTGGCTGCGCACCTCCTGCAGGCAGACGATGTCGGCATCGAACTGTTCGACCGCGTGCACCAGGTTGTGGATTTCGAGCCGGCGCGCCGGGCCCAGGCCCTGAACGCCCTTGTGGATGTTGTAGGTCGCTACGCGCACCATGCTCATGGCGCACATGATCGCACGGGCCAAGGGCCCCGCGCGGGCGCACGCGCGGGGCGTGCGCGGCCGGACGGCATGGCCCTACGGCCTCGGCGCCCCGCCCAGCCGCGGCAGCCAGCCGATGGCCTCGGCATTGGAAGGAGAGAAGCAGCGCTGCGCCGCCTCGCGCCACGGCAGCCAGACCTGGTCGCGGTGCTCGCGCGGGCTCAGCCGCACCGGCGCGGCGCGTGGCACACACAGGCCGAACACGCGCTCCGTGTTGTGCGTGACACCCGGCGCGTAGCGGTGCCGCCACTGCGGGTAGATCTCGTAGACGTTCTCCAGGCCCCAGTCGCGCAGGGCGTGCCCCGGCGCGGCGGCGTCCAGACCGGTCTCTTCCCTCACCTCGCGCGCGGCGGTGAGCTCGAAGGGTTCCTCGGGCTTGTCCTTGGCGCCGGTCACGGACTGCCAGAACCCCGGCGCATCGGCGCGCTCGATCAGCAGCACCTCGAAAGCCGGGGTGTGGATGACCACCAGCACCGACTGCGGGACCTTGAAGGCCCGCGCCGGCTCAGCGCTCACGGCGGGCCGCGCCGAAGCGCTGCCACAGGCGCCACAGGGACAGCGCGCGCAGCGGCAGCGAGACCAGCCGGCTGGGGCGGCGCGCCACCCACAGCCCGGCCACGGCGGCCAGGGGCAGGGTCAGCTGGGGCGGCCAGCCGCGCAGCCACCGCCAGGCGTCCTGCACCCGGTCGGCCCAGCCGAACACGGGGCGCAGGGACTCGGCCTGCATCCCGGCGCGCACGCGCAGCGTGCGGGAGCGCCGGCGCAGCGACAGGTGGCGCTGCCTGAGCTGTTCGGCGCGCGGAAGGCTCATCGGCTGGCCTCCGCGCCACGCGCTGCACTGCAAGCCCCTTCGGGCGGCCGGGCGGGTCTCATGGGTCCAATGCCTCGCGGTCCTGGCGCAGCTCGTCGATGCTGGCCGAGAACAGCCGCGAGCCACGCAGCACGCGCGCGCGCGCCTGCCAGATGGCCAGCAAGCCGACGAACAGGAACAGGCCGGTGAAGGTGGCCAGCGCCGCCAGCCGGTGCTCATCCCACAGGGCCACGGTGATCAGGATGGCCAGAAAGCCCACGCCGAGCGCCAGGCACACCAGGGCGATGGCCCCGTAGGCCACCAGCCCGGCGAGGCGCAGCACCTCCTCCTGGGCCTCGACGCTGAACAGTTCCAGGCGGACCTGGGCCAACTCGACCAGCGTGGCCGCCAGCCCGCGCACGGAGGCCGAGAGGCGTTGAGCGGACGGCTCCATGGCGGCGCTCAGCGCCGGGCGATGAGCATGCCGATCAGCAGGCCCACGCCGGCGGCGGTGCCGATGGCCTGCCAGGGGTGCTCGTGCACGTACTCGTCGGTGGCGCGGGCGGCTTCCTTGGTGCGGGCGGCGACGGTTTCCTCGATGTCGCCCAGCTTGTGCCGGGCGGCGATCAGGTTCTCGCGGATGCGCTCGCGCATCTCGATCACCTTGCCCTCGGTTTCGTTGGCGGTGGCTTGCAGCAGCTCTTCGGCGTCGGTGATGACGCGCTGCAGATCGCGCACGAGCTTTTTCTTGCTGGTTTCGGTGGTGGCGTCGGCCATGGCGGGCTCCTTTCCAGGCGGTTGGGACAATCGATCGGAAAAACCGATAGTGCGATCGCCCAAGGATACGCAGGTTCCCACGAAAAAGGCGCCCGAAGGCGCCTTTTGCGGTCTGGTCCTACAAGGATCTCAGCTGTTCTTGACCGAATCGGGGTTTCGCAGGCGGATGTGCAGCTCGCGCAGCTGCTTTTCGTCCACCGGGCTGGGCGCCTGCGTGAGCAGGCACTGGGCGCGCTGGGTCTTGGGGAAGGCGATCACGTCGCGGATCGACTCGGCGCCCGTCATGAGGGTGACGATGCGGTCCAGGCCGAAGGCCAGGCCACCGTGCGGCGGCGCGCCGTACTGCAGCGCGTCGAGCAGGAAGCCGAACTTCAGGCGCTGCTCTTCGGGGCCGATCTTGAGCGCGTCAAAGACCTTGGCCTGCACGTCGGCGCGGTGGATACGGACCGAACCGCCGCCGATTTCCCAGCCGTTGAGCACCATGTCGTAACCCTTGGCGATGCAGCGGCCCGGGTCGCTGACCATGAAGTCCTCGTGGCCGTCTTTGGGCGCGGTGAAGGGGTGGTGCACCGCGGTCCAGCGGTCTTCCTCGTCGTCGTGCTCGAACATGGGGAAGTCCACCACCCACATCGGCGCCCAGCGGTCCTCGAACAGGCCGTTCTTCTTGCCCAGCTCGCTGTGACCGATCTTGATGCGCAGGTTGCCGATGGCGTCGTTGACCACCTTGGCCTTGTCGGCGCCGAAAAACAGGATGTCGCCGTTCTGCGCGCCGCTGCGCTGCAGGATGGCCTCGAGCGCCGCGTCGTGCAGGTTCTTCACGATCGGGCTCTGCAGGCCGTCGCGGCCCTTCGCCACGTCGTTGACCTTGATCCAGGCCAGGCCTTTGGCGCCGTAGATCTTGACGAATTCGGTGTAGGCATCGATCTCGCTGCGGCTCATCTCGCCGCCGCCGGGCACGCGCAGGGCCACCACGCGGCCGGTCTTCATCTGCGCGGGCGCGCTGAAGACCTTGAAGTCCACGTCGGCCATGACGTCGGTGAGTTCGGTGAACTCCATGGTCACGCGCAGATCGGGCTTGTCCGAGCCGTAGCGGTGCATGGCTTCGGCGTAGGGCATGACCGGGAACTCGCCGAGGTCGATGCCGAGCACGTTCTGGAACACCGTTTTGATCATGCCCTGGAACATGTCGCGGATGTCCTGCTCGGTCAGGAAGGAGGTCTCGATATCGATCTGCGTGAACTCGGGCTGGCGGTCGGCGCGCAGGTCCTCGTCGCGGAAGCACTTGGTGATCTGGTAGTAGCGGTCGAAGCCGGCCACCATCAGCAGTTGCTTGAACAGCTGGGGCGACTGCGGCAGCGCGAAGAACATGCCGTCATGCACGCGGCTGGGCACCAGGTAGTCGCGCGCGCCCTCGGGCGTGCTCTTGGTGAGCATCGGCGTCTCGATGTCGATGAAGCCGTTGGCGTCGAGGAACTTGCGCACCTCCATGGCCACGCGGTAGCGCAGCATCAGGTTGCGCTGCATGTAGGGGCGGCGCAGGTCGAGCACGCGGTGCGTGAGGCGGGTGGTCTCGGACAGGTTGTCGTCGTCCAGTTGGAACGGCGGCGTGACCGAGGGGTTGAGCACCTTCAGCTCGTGGCACAGCACCTCGATCTTGCCGCTCTTGATGGTGTCGTTGGTGGTGCCCTCCGGGCGCGCGCGCACCAGGCCGACCACCTGCACGCAGAACTCGTTGCGCACCTCTTCGGCCGTCTTGAACATCTCGGGGCGGTCCGGGTCGCAGACCACCTGCACCGTGCCTTCGCGGTCGCGCAGGTCGATGAAGATGACGCCACCGTGGTCGCGCCGGCGGTTCACCCAGCCCGACAGCGTGACGGTTTGGCCCATCAGGGCTTCGGTCACCAGACCGCAGTAGTGGCTTCGCATGGACATGGGGTCTTCTTTCTCAGGGTTGCGTCTCGGCCTCGGCCGCGAGCGGGATCTTGGGGTTGCGGGGGCCGCCGGGCACGATGACGCCCATGGACACGATGTAGGTGAGGGCCTCGTCCACGCTCATGGCGAGCTCGACGCAGTCGCGCGCGCGCAGCAGCACGAAGTAGCCGCCCGTGGGGTTGGGCGTGGTGGGCACGTAGACGCTGAGGA
>NZ_MKSS01000268.1:0-8882 GCF_001897365.1 Hydrogenophaga sp. 70-12 | reverse complement strand
AGATCAACGACGTCTCGCTGCGCTACTTCACCGACGCCGGCGAGACGCAGGCGCTCGACCGCATCCGCCTGTCGGTGGCGCCGGGCGAGTTCGTGAGCCTGATCGGTCAGTCGGGTTGCGGCAAGAGCACGTTGCTGTCGCTGATGGCCGGCATCCTCGAACCCTCGTCGGGCGAGGTACGGGTGCACGGCGAGCGAGTCAAGGGCCCGTCGCCGCGCGTGGGCTACATGCTGCAGCAGGACTACCTGTTCGAATGGCGCAGCATCCTGGACAACGCCACCCTGGGCGCGCAGATCCAGGGCCGGCCGATGCGCGAGGCCCGCGAGCGGGCCGCGCACCTGCTGCACAAGTGCGGCATGGGCGACTTCCTGCACCACTTTCCGCGCCAGCTCTCGGGTGGCATGCGCCAGCGCGTGGCCTTGGCGCGCACGCTGGTGACCGACCCCGACGTGGTGCTGCTCGACGAACCCTTCTCCGCGCTGGACTCGCAGACCCGCCTGGCGATCGCCGACGAGGTGGTGGAGGTGCTGCGCGACGAGGGCAAGTCGGTGGTGCTGGTCACGCACGACATCGGCGAGGCGATCGCCATGACCGACCGCGTGGTGGTGCTTTCGCGCCGCCCCGGGCGCATCAAGTCGCAGCACCTGATGCGCTTTCCCAGCCACGGCGCGGGCCGCCCGAGCCCGTTCGTGGTGCGGTCCCTGCCCGAGTTCAATACCTATTTCGCGCTGCTGTGGGACGAGCTCGACGTCCACGTGGAAGGATGACGCCATGAACACCACCGCCTCCGCCACCCTGGCCACCATGGCCACCCCCACGCCGCCACCGGCCGGACGCGAACCCAGCCCCGCGTACCGCGAATGGCAGTCGCGCCAGCGCCGCCGCCGCCAGCGCATCCTGCTCACCCGCTTGGCCCTGCTGGTGGCCTTCCTGGTGCTGTGGGAGGTGCTGGCCAAGACGCATGTGGTCAACCCCATGCTGACCAGCTACCCGAGCGCCTTGTGGCCGACCTTCCTCGATCTGCTGCACAACGGCAAGCTGCTGATGCACACCTGGGTCACCTTCAAGGCCACCCTCATCGGCTTCGTGCTGAGCATGGTCATCGGCATCGGCGTGGCCGCCGGGCTGTGGTGGTCGGACTTCGCGCACAAGGTGCTGGACCCCTTCCTGGTGGTGGCCAACGCCATGCCCAAGATCGCTTTCGTGCCGATCTTCTACATCTGGCTGGGATCCGAGTACTCGGTCTACGGCATGGCCGTGGCGATCGCCGTGTTCGTCACCATCATGGTGGTGTACGACGGCTTCCAGAGCATCGACCCGAACAAGATCAAGCTGGCCCGAACCCTGGGCGCCAGCCGCGCCCAGGTGTTGCGCCTGGTGGTCATGCCGGGCAGCGTGCCCACGCTCGTGGCGGCGCTGAAGATGAACATCGGCCTGGCGCTGGTGGGCGTCATCGTGGGCGAGTTCCAGTCGGCCAGCGCCGGCCTGGGCTTCCTCATCGTCAACGGCAGCCAGGTCTTCCAGCTGAACGTGGTGATGACCGCCATCGTGGTGCTGGGCCTGCTGTCGGGCCTGATGTACCTGGTGATCGCGCGGATCGAGGCCGCCATGGCCAAGCGCTACGCCTGAACCGAGAGGAGCGAGCATGCAGTTTCCCGAATGGGTCGTCGAGCGCGTGGTGGCGCGCCAGGGCCGCCTGCACCCCTATGACACGCTGGCGGCCGAACGCACGGCCTTCGTCGTCATCGACCTGCAGAACTACTACACGCAGCCGGGCTATCTCGGCGAGTGCGCGCCCTCGCGCGCCACCTTCCCGGCGGTGAACCGGCTGGCGAACGCGCTGCGCGAGGCGGGCGGGCATGTCATCTGGGTGCAGACCAGCGCCGACGGCGCCGATGACTTCTGGTCGCACCACCACGCCCACATGCTCACGCCGGCGCGCAGCGCGCGGCGCCTGCGCGAGCTGGCGAGCGCGCACGAGGGCTTCCAGATCGCGCCCGGCCTGCAGCCGCACCCGCAGGACGAGCGCGTGGTCAAGCGCTGCTACAGCGCGCTGGTGCCGGGCTCGTCGCGCCTGGACGAGGTGCTGCGCGAGCGCGGCGTCACGCACGTGCTCATCGGTGGCACCGTCACCAACGTCTGCTGCGAATCGACCGCGCGCGACGCGATGATGATGGACTACGCCACCATCATGGTCGACGACGCGCTCTCGGCCGTCACGCCGGCCGAGCACGAGCACTGCCTGAACAACTGGATGCTGTTCTTTGGCGACGTGCTCAGCACCGACGAGGTGGTGCAGCGGCTGGTGCCGGTGGCCGCGCCCGTCGGCGCCTGAAAAAAAGCCCGCCGAGGTCTTCGGCGGGCCTGGGGCTTCAGCGGCCGCGGTGGCGGTCGCGGGCGGCGCGGATCAGAAGGACTCCCATTCGCCGACCTCGTCGCTGGCGGGGGCCTTGGCCGCAGCGGCCAGGGGTTTGCCGGCGGCCGGTGCGGCGGGCTTGGGCGCCACCGCCACGGGCTTGGCCGTGGCCAGCGGCTTGGCCACGGGTGCCGCGGGCTTCGCCTGAGGCGCCGCGACCGGCGCCAACTGCGGCTCGCGGCGCTGGTGCCGCTCGCCCGCCGGCCGCGCGGCGATGCTGCCCGAGGCGGCGTTGCCATCCAGGCGGAAGATGCGCACCACCTCGGCCAGGCGCGCGGCCTGGTCGTTCATGCTCGATGCGGCGGCGGCGCTTTCCTCCACCAGCGCGGCGTTCTGCTGCGTCATCTGGTCGAGGTTGGAGACGGCCGCGTTGATCTGGTTGACACCATCGGCCTGCTCGCCCGAGGCGCTGGCGATCTCGCCAATGATGTCGCGCACGCGCACCACGTTCTCCACGATCTCGCTCATGGTCTGGCCGGCCTGGCTCACCAGTTCCGTGCCCACGGTGACCTTGTCCACGCTGGCGCCGATCAGGCCCTTGATCTCCTTGGCGGCCTGCGCGCTGCGCTGCGCGAGGTTGCGCACCTCGCCGGCCACCACCGCGAAGCCGCGGCCCTGTTCGCCCGCGCGCGCCGCTTCCACGGCGGCGTTGAGGGCCAGGATGTTGGTCTGGAAGGCGATGCCGTCGATGACGCCGATGATGTCGTTGATCTTGCGCGAGGCCTGGTTGATCTCTTCCATGGTCGAGACGACCTGGTTCACCACCTCGCCGCCTTTTTGCGCGCTCTGGCCCGCCACGTCGGCGAGCTGGTTGGCCACGCGGGCCGAGTCGGCCGACTGCTTGATCGCACCCGACATCTGCTCCATCGAGGCGGCGGTCTGCTGCAGGTTGCTCGCGGTCTGCTCGGTGCGGCTGGAGAGGTCGTTGTTGCCGGTGGAAATCTCCTTCGCGGCCACGGTGATGTTCTCGGTGCCGCGCTTGACGTCGGCCACCACGCTGACCAGTCGGTCGCGCATGGTGCCCAGCGCACGGGTCATGGCGCCGAACTCGTCGCCGCGGTCGTTGTTGAGCGTGGCCGTCAGGTCGCCGTCGGCCATGCGCTCGGCGAAGGCCATGGTGTCGTTGAGCGGCTGGCGGATGTTGCGGATGAGGAAGAACGCGCCGACGGCGATGCCCAGGATCAGCAGGCCGACCTGCGTGGCGGCGATGGTGATGCTGGTCACGCGCTCCTTGGCCTGCGCGGCCTGCGCTTCCTGCAGTATGCGGTTCTGCATGCGACCGAAGTCCTGCACCGCGTTGAGGTAAGGCGTGACGGCGCCATTGAAGTTGGTGGTGATCTCGTGCGCGGCGCCGGCGTAGTCCTCGGCGGCCTTGAGCTTGGTGGCCTTGCCCAGCGAGCTCAGCACGGCGGTGCGCAGCTCGGCGATGCGGGCCAGCGCGGCGACCTCTGCCTCGGTCTTGGGCATGGCGTCCAGCGCCTTCTGCAGCTCGGAGATGCGGGCCGAGCCGGCCGGGATCAGGTCCTTGTACAGGGCGGTGATGGCCGGGTCGCTGGACAGGGTGGAGGCCTGCACGCGGGTGGTGGTGGTCTCGGTCACGCCGGCCCATTCCACGGCCAGGGCGGTTTTGTCGGAGAGCTCGGTCAGGATGCGCTCGGACTGTTCGGTCATGCGGGCCGAACGCAGGCCCGCGCTGATGACGGTGGCCAGCAGGGCCAGGATGATGGTGGCGACGCCGGCCCAGAGTTTGGTGCCGACGGACATGTTGCGAAGGAAATTCATGGTGAGGCGCGGGGCGGGGGATCGGGTGGGGGCGTGAACAGGTGTCGCCCGCGGCCGCTTGGAAGGCACGGGCGTTCGCCGCCACTATCGGCCGCCTGCCGGGAAAACTTGATTGGATAAGGCGGGCAAAACCCGCCCAGTTCGCGGGCGGGCGCGGGCGCCCGCCCGGCGGCGCGCCTTCAGCCGCCGCGCCGCCCCTCGTCCAGGGGCAGGGTGATCACAAAAGTGGTACCGGCCTCGCTGGAGCGCAGGGAGAGGCGGCCCCGGTTCACCCGCACCGTGTTCTGACAGAAGGCCAGGCCCAGGCCGTTGCTGTGCGTGTCGGCGGTGCTCACGAAGGGGCGGAACACGCTGCGTTGCAGGGAGCGTGGGATGCCGGGCCCCCGGTCGCGGATCTCCATCACGCCCTGGCCGCCGCGCACGTCGGTGGCCAGCGTGATGTCGCCCGGCTCGGGCGTGCCCTTGTGCTGGCGCAGGGCGACCAGCGCGTTGCGCAGCAGGTTGTGCACCACCTGCGTGAACAGGCGCCGCGTGCCGAGAAAGTGGAAGTCGGGGCCGGGCGCCAGCGCCACCGCGCGTCGCTCGGCCTCGGCGCGGAAGGGAAAGCTGTCGATGGCGTCGGCGATCAGCGCGCGCGCGGCGATGCGCTCGTCGCCGCGGCGCAGGACGAGCAGCTGCGCGTTCACGATCTGCGTGTCGATCTGCTGGTGCAGGTTGCGCATCAGCCCCTCCAGCCGCTGGCCCGAGCGGCGCGCTTGCGGCGACTCCCCGTTGTCGCGCAGGCTTTCCACCAGCAGGCCCATGCTGGCCAGCGGCGTGCGCAGTTCGTGGGCCATCACGCCCAGGGCGTTCATGGTGGCCTGCTGGCGCTGGCGGTCCTGCTGCGCCGAAGACAAGCCCAGCAGCAGTCCGCACAGCCACGACAGGCCCACCATGAAGCCGTGCTCGCGCGCCAGCGCGGCCGGCAGCCGGTCGGTGCCGGCGCCGAACAGCAGCCCGCCCGCGAAGGCCAGCACCAGCATGGCGGTGGCGTAGCGCCAGTCGGTGATCACGTACATGAGCAGCGCGACCAGGCACAGGGCCAGCACGCGCGGATCGGTGCCGCCGTTCATGAGGTAGAGCCAGACCTGCAGCACGGGGCCGGCCAGGGCCAGGTAGAGCAGCACGTAGGCGCGCGCGCCGGGCGACTCCGCCACCTCGTCGGGGTCGAACAGGAACAGCGGCAGGGCCCCGAGCGCCGCGGCCAGGCGCAGGGCCAGGCTGTCGTAGGGCTGCGGCGCGACCTGGGTGTACACCAGCCAGGCCGACAGGTGCACGATGAGGTAGATCAGGCCCAGCGCGACCAGCCGCGCGCGCGACAGGTGCAGCACGGGCTCGAGCGGGTGGGAGAACAGGGCCTGCAACGGCGTGCGCGGCATCGGGATCGGGCGAAGCGGGGGCATGGCGGGCCGCGGGAACGGGAATGCACCCATGCTACGCGCCAGCGGCGCCGCCACCAGAGGGAAGTCCGGCGTTCCGCTGTGGGGGAAACCCGATGGTCGCGCCTCAGCCGGGCGCCCAGCGCCTGGCGCGGCGGGTCTCGCCCGCCTCGCCCGGCAGCAGGGGCAGCTCGATCACGAAGGACGAGCCGGCGTCCACGCGCTCGAAGCGCAGCTGGCCGCGGTTGGCTTGCACGGTTTCGCGGCAGAAGGCCAGGCCCAGGCCGCTGCTGTGCGTGGTCTGGGTGCTGAAGAAGGGCTCGAAGATGGCGCGGCGCAGGTGCCCGGGCACGCCCGGTCCCTTGTCGCGCACGCGGATGGTGCCGCGCGCACCGCCCGCCGACACCTCGATCTGGATGTCGCCGCGTTCGAAGCGCCCCTGGGTGCGGCGCAGCGCGAACACGGAGTTCTTGAGCATGTTGTGGATGACCTGGATGAACAGGCGCTCGCTGCCGTGGAAGCGGAAATCGGCGCGCATGTCCACGCTGACGGCCAGGCGCTCGCGTTCGCTGAGGAAGGGGTAGGACTCGATGGCGTCGCGCACGAGCTGGCCGGCGCGCAGGGTCTCGCGGCCAGGCTGGATGCCCAGCAGCTGCGCGTTGACGATCTGCGAATCGATCTGGTGGTGGATGGCGCGCAGCAGGCCGTCCATGCGTTGCGTCAGGCGCTCCACCTCGGCGGGCTCGGCCTCGCGCAGGTTCTCGTTGACCAGGGCCGCGCTGGCCAGTGGCGTGCGCAGCTCGTGCGCCATCACGCCCATGGCCAGCAGCGTGGCGTTGAGCCGCTGCAGCCGCTGGCTGGCCGAGGACAGCGCCAGCGCCAGGGCGGACAGCCAGGCGAAGGCAAAGGTGAGGTTGCCCTCGGTCACGCGCCACCAGGGCATGGCGAGCTGCGGCTCCAGCAGCGCCACCAGCGCGCGCGCGGCGATGGTGCCCGCCGCCAGCGCCGCCGTGGCCACGCGCCAGTCGAGGATGTGGTACGCCAGGAAGCACATCAGCGCCGCGCTGGTCATCCACACCGCGTTGCCGTGGTTCATCAGGAAGAACCACTGGAACAGGAACGGGCCCGTGTAGGTCATGTAGGCCAGCAGGTAGAGCCGGATGCCGCGCTGGCGCATCACGCGCGACGGCGTCCACCACAGCAGCGGCAGCGCGCCGGCGGCGGCCAGCGCGCGCAGGAGCAGGTTCTCGTAGGGCTGCGGCACGAGCACCGTCCAGAACCAGTGGAAGGCCAGGTGCCCGATGGACAGGAACAGGCCCAGCGTGACCAGCCGCGCGCGCGACAGCTGCTGCAGCGGCTCCAGTGGCTGGCGAAGCAGGGCGATGGCCCGGATGAGGTGGTGGTGGTGCACGACGGGGCGGATTCTAGGGAGCGCTCTCCAGCGCCTGGCGTGAAAAAAAGGCGCCAAACCGGCCGGCTCAAGTTCTCCCACGAAGTGCCGATATGCTCCCCTGGTCCGGACGCGCGTGCGCCGCGTCCCGTCCACCCCCCGAAGCGAGCCAGGCATGTTGTTCCCCTGCATGAGAGCGTCCTCGCGCATCTCCTTCATCGACGACGACCCGTCGTTCCTCGACGCCATGGCGGACGCCGTGGCCTCGGTGCGGCGCTGCGAGTTCCTGCACCACCCGGGCGAACTCGACCACTCCTATGCCGAGCAGGAAGCGCTGCTGCGGCGCGAGCAGCAGATGCTGGCGCGCGTGGTGGGCGCGGAGTCGCCGCTGGCCGCCGCGCTCGACTACTTCGCCTGGGAAGGGCGGCACCGCATCTTCTCGGTGCTGGTCACCGACCAGGTGATGCCCGCCGAGGATGGCATCTCCATCTGCGAGCGCCACGGCCATTTCGGCCTGCGGCGCATCCTGCTCACGGGCGCGGCCGACGCCGACCTCGCGGTCAAGGCCTTCAATGGCGGTGCCATCGAATCCTTCCTGCCCAAGCAGACGCGCAACCTGGGCTTCAACCTGCGCCGCGCGCTGCAGGAGCAGTTCCTGCACAACTCGCTGGAGCGCGGCCGCCACCTGGCCATGCAGATGCGCCACGAGCGGCTGCAGGCGCTGCAGTCGGACGACGTGTCCAACGCGCTGATGGTGATCCTGGGGCGCGGCCGCGTGGACGAATACCTGGTGCTTGGCGAGCCCTTCGGGGTGCTGGGCCTGCGCGCCGACGGCCGCCTGAGCTGGATCCAGATCGAGACCACCGACGGCCTGCGCGAGCTGGCCGACTCGCTGGCCGAGTTCGGCTGGGACGCGCCCGGCCTGGACCGCGTGCGCGCGGGCCAGGCCCTGCCCAACCTCGAGCTGGTGTCGCAGCTGGAGGGCATCGCGGCGGCCATCGCGCCCGTCGAGGTGCTGAGTGAGGCCGATGGCGTGCTGGCCGCCGAGTTCCTGTTCGACTGGCCCGCCGCGGTGTCGTGGCGCGCGCTGGCAGAGGAACGCGGCGGGTGAGCGAGGATCCCTCGCGCGCCAGCGGCCTCGCCCTCCTGGGCGAACCGCCCGAGCCGGCGTCGCCCCCCAACGCGCTCGATGAGCGCATGCAGGCCTTGGCCGCGCGCCTGCGAGGGCGCGGCTTCGCGGGCGTGGCCTTCGTGCGGCCCGACCCTTTCGGTGTCGCTGGCGAGCGCCTGGTGCAGGCCCTGAGCAGCGCCGCGCTGCAGGCCCATGCCGAATGGATGGCACGCGCCGTGCCGCCGCGTGGTGGCACCGTCGAGCGCCTGCCCGTGGCGGCCCTGGGCGAGGAGGCGGTGCGCCGCCTGGGCGGCCTGGGCTACCAGCAGTTGCTGCTGGTGCGACTGCCGCTGCTGGGCGAGGCCTGCGGCGAGTTCTGGCTGCTGTCCACCAGCGCGCACCTGCGGGAGGAACAGCTGGGCACCGCCGCGCTGGAGGTGCTGGGCGACTGGCCCGCCTGGCGCGAGGCGCTGCGCGCGGCGGTCTGCCCGCTCACCCCGCGCGAGCGCGAGGTGCTGCGCGCCGTGGCCGAAGGCCTGAAAGGTTCGGAAGCGCAGCAGCGTTTCGGTTGCACCGAGCGCACCTTCCGCCTGCACGTGGAGAACGCCAAGCGCAAGCTGCGCGCGGCCAACGGCGCGCAGGCCGTGTACCGCGCGCAGCTGATGGGCGGGCTGTAGGGCAGCGTCTGTTCAGAACGGCAGGCCCGACACCGCCGCCATTTCCAGCCGCACCTTCAGCGCGCCCGTGACCAGGCCCTTGGCGTAG
>NZ_MKSS01000267.1:0-8947 GCF_001897365.1 Hydrogenophaga sp. 70-12 | reverse complement strand
GTGCCCGAGGAAAGCGTGGAAGAGCAGTGGGACCTGCCCGGCCTGGAGAAGGCGCTGCGCGAGGAGTGGGCGGTGGACGTGCCGCTCGCGAGTTGGGTGGCCGGGGCGGAGGCGGTCGAGGCGGAGAACATCGCCGAGCGCGTGCGCGAGGCCGCTAAGGCGGTGTTCGAGTCCAAGGTCGACCAGGTTGGCGAGCAGAACTTCACCTCGTTCGAGCGCGTGGTGCTGCTGCAGACCATCGATTCGCAGTGGCGCGAGCACATCGCCGCGCTGGACTACCTGCGCCAGGGCATCCACCTGCGCGGCTACGCGCAGAAGCAGCCCAAGCAGGAATACAAGCGCGAGGCCTTCCTGTTGTTCGGCCAGCTGCTCGACTCGGTGAAGAACGACGTCACCCGCATCCTCATGAACGTGCGCGTTCAATCGGCTGAGCAGATCTCGCAGGCGGCCGAGCAGATGGAAGAGCGCGCCGAGGCCATCAGCAACGTCACCTACACGGCGCCCACCGAGACCGGTGAGGCCGAGACCCGCCCCGAGGCCGCCGTCGCCCAGGCGATGGCGGGCGAGGTGCCGCGCGTGGGGCGCAACGATCCTTGCCCCTGCGGCAGCGGCAAGAAGTACAAGCACTGCCACGGCCGACTCGACTGAGCGGCTGGCGCCCTGGCCAGCCGTCCCCTTCCCGATCCGAGAACCTCTCCATGCCTGTCCAGCTCTCCAGTCCTGCCGTGGCCGATCTGCTGCCCATCGCGGGCGTGCGCATCGGTGTCGCCGAAGCCGGCATCCGCAAAGCCAACCGCAAGGACCTCACCGTGTTCCTGCTCGATGAGGGCAGCGCGGTGGGCGCGGTGTTCACGCGCAACCGCTACGCGGCGGCACCGGTGCAGGTGTGCCGCGAGCACCTGGCCAGTGGCCAGGGCGTGCGCGCGCTGGTGATCAATACGGGCAATGCGAACGCGGGCACGGGCGAGAGCGGCCTGGCCGACGCGCGCCAGACCTGCACCGCGCTGGCGCGCTCGCTGGGCCTGCACCACGAGCAGGTGCTGCCGTTCTCCACCGGCGTGATCATGGAGCCCCTGCCCATGGACCGCCTGCTCGGCGGCCTGCCGGCGGCGCTGACCAGCGCCTGCTCGGCGCAGCACGACTCCGGCGCCCAGTGGCTGGCCGCGGCCCAGGGCATCATGACCACGGACACCCTGCCCAAGGCCGCGAGCGTGTCCTTCGAGCTGGAGGGCCGCGCGCTGCGCGCCACCGGCATCGCCAAGGGCGCCGGCATGATCCGGCCCAACATGGCCACCATGCTGGGCTTCCTGGCCACCGACGCGGCGGTGGCGCCCGAACTCATGAACGAACTGGCCCGGCGCCTGGCCGACGCCTCGTTCAACCGGGTCACGGTCGACGGCGACACCAGCACCAACGATTCCTTCGTGGTCATCGCCACCGGCCAGGCAGGCCATCCGCCGGTGACCGACCTGTCCAGCCCGTCGGGCCGCGCCCTGCTGGACGCGCTCACGCCCCTGGCCCAGCGCCTGGCGCACGCCATCGTGCGCGATGGCGAGGGCGCGACCAAGTTCATCACCATCCGCGTGGAGGGCGGCCGCGACACGGCGGAGTGCCTGCGCGCGGCCTATTCGGTGGCGCATTCGCCGCTGGTCAAGACGGCCTTTTTCGCCAGCGACCCCAATCTGGGCCGCATCCTGGCGGCGGTGGGCTATGCGGGCATCGACGACCTGGACGTGGGCGGCATCGACCTGTGGCTGGGCGATGTCCATGTGGTGACGCGCGGCGGCCGCCACCCCCAATACCGTGAAGAAGACGGCCAGCGCGTGATGAAGCCGGCGGAGATCGAGGTGCGCATCGGCCTGGGCCGCGGCACAGCCAGCGACACCGTCTGGACCTGCGACTTCAGCCACGAGTACGTCACCATCAACGCCGACTACCGCTCATGAACCCCTCGTTCGAGCGCCTGATGCAGCGCGCCGAAGCCCTGATCGACCGCATCGAGTCCGTGCTGCCCCGGCCGCTGTCCGCGCCGGACTGGTCGGCATCGCATGCCTTCCGCTACCGCAAGCGCAGCAGCGGCCATGGCCTGCTGGAGCCCGTGCGCCACGTCGCCAGCATCGCGCTGGACGACCTGAAGGAAGTGGAGCCGCAGAAGGAGCGCATCCAGCGCAACACCGAGCACTTCGTGAAAGGCCTGCCGGCCAACAACGTGCTGCTGACGGGCGCGCGCGGCACGGGCAAATCCTCGCTGGTCAAGGCCTGCCTCAACGCGTACGCGGCGCAAGGCCTGCGGCTGATCGAGGTCGACAAGAGCGATCTGGTCGACCTGCCCGACATCGTCGAGGTGGTGGCCGGCCGGCCCGAGAAATTCATCGTCTATTGCGACGACCTCAGCTTCGAAGACGGCGAGCCCGGCTACAAGGCGCTCAAGTCCATCCTCGACGGCTCGGTCTCGGCGTCCAGCGCCAACGTGCTGATCTACGCCACCAGCAACCGCCGCCACCTGCTGCCCGAGTACATGAAGGAGAACCTCACGTACACGCACACGGCGGACGGCGAGGTGCACCCCGGTGAGGTGGTCGAAGAGAAGATCTCGCTGTCCGAGCGCTTCGGCCTGTGGATCAGCTTCTACCCCTTCAGCCAGGACGAGTACCTGGCCATCGTCGCGCAGTGGCTGTCGTCCTTCGGCGTGGCGGCCGGGGCGATCGAGGCGGCGCGGCCGCAGGCCCTGGTGTGGGCGCTGGAGCGGGGCTCGCGCAGTGGCCGCGTGGCCTACCAGTTCGCGCGCGACTACGCCGGCTCGCACGGCGCCGAGGCCGGGGCGTGAGCGCCGAGGTGCTGGTCGTCGACGGGGGGCGCGAGGCCGTCGCCGCCCAGGGCGCGACGGACGTGGCCGTCGGCGTTCTCATCGACGATCAGGGGCGCTTCCTGCTCACCTCGCGCCCCGCGGGCAAGGTCTACGCGGGCTACTGGGAATTCCCGGGTGGCAAGCTCGAGGCCGGCGAGACCGTGGAACAGGCGCTGCGGCGCGAGCTGCAGGAAGAGATCGGCCTGACCATCGGGCCGGCGAACGTCTGGCGCGTCCAGCTGGTGGACTACCCCCACGGGCTTGTGCGCCTGCACTTCTGCAAGGTGTTCCAGTGGTCCGGCGAGCTGCAGATGCACGAGGGCCAGGACAGCCGCTGGGAGCGCCTGCCGGTGGGCTGCGAACCCGTGTTGCCCGGCACGGTGCCGGTGCTGCGCTGGCTGCAGGAAGAGGCCGACGCCGCCTGAGGCGCGGCGCGGTTCAGCGCGGCGACTCGGCGTCCCAGTCGTTCACTGGCGTGCCCTTGTCGGGCAGGGCGTACTGCTCGCTGGCCCAGGCGCCCAGGTCGCCTTGCTTGCAGCGTTCGCTGCAGAACGGGCGCCAGCGGTTGCTGGGGGCGTAGACGCTGTCGCCGCCGCAGGCCGGGCAGCGCACGATGCGGGGCTCGACCGGCTCGGCCATGGCCTCAGGCGCACAAGGCGAGCTCGAAGCTCGCGTCCTCGCCCGCCGGGTGCAGGCGGTGGTCCTCGCCCAGGCGCATGAGGCGCACCGAGAACATCAGCCGGTTGCCGCTGATTTCGGGGACCAGGCCGGACGAGGGATCGATGCGCAAGCGCAGCAACTGGAAGGTGCGCCCCTGGGGCAGGTTTTGCTGAAACTGCCCGCCGCTGGACACCACCTTCTGCGGCGCGCCGGTCTCGCGCATCATCTTCAGCAACAGCACCACGGCCTCGGCCAGCGGCGCCAGCGTGCGCGACCAGGCGCTCAGGTCGGCCTGGCGCTGGTCCGTGGCCAGGTGCTGCCAGTGGTAGTAGGCCGGCAGGTCGAATTCACAGGTGCCGCCGGGGATGCCGATGCGGCTGCGGATGGCCATCAGCCAGTCGTTCTCGGTGAGCGCCTGGCCCGGCTTGCCGGGCACGTCGGCGATCTGCGAAAAGCAGGTGTCGAGTTGGGCGATGGCGGTTTCGAGCGCCGACTCCGAGATGGCGGGATTGCCCCGAAAGCCCGCCAGCGCCTGCTTCTGCCGGTCGAGGTCTTTGAGCACGTCCGATTTCATGTCGGCGCGCGAGGCCACGTCCATGATCTCGAACAGCGTCTGGATCGCGTAGTGGTGATCCAGCGGGTGGTCGCGTGGCACGAGCGCGGCGAGGCGCTTGAACAGCTGCTCGAGCCGCAGGTAGGTGCGGATGCGTTCGTTGAAAGGGTATTCGTAGAGGATCACGGGCTCGCGGCGCGTGGGGCCGTGTTGGCCGCGCATGGGCGGATCATAGCCCGAAGCTTACCGATAGCCGGTCCACCAACCCATGCAAACGGTCGAGATCGTCCTCGTCGTTGAAGATCACCGCGTCGGCCACCGCCAGGCGCAGGGCCCGGGGGCTCTGGCTGCGCAGCACGCCATCGATCACCGCGTCGTCCCAGCCGCTGCGGGCGCGCACGCGGCGGCGCTGCGTGGCCTCGCTGCAGTCGACCACGAGCACTCGGTCGAGTTGGGGCCGCCAGCGCGGCGACTCGGCGAGCAAGGGCACGTCGAACACGACGCAAGCTTTGTTGCTTTGGGTCACGCGGATGGCGATCTCGCGCGCGACGATGGGATGAACGATGGCCTCGAGCCGTTGGCGGGCGCCGGGGTCGGCGAACACCAGTTCGCGCATGCGGGCGCGGTGCAGCGCGCCGTCGCTGTCGATGAAATCCGGGCCGAAGCCGTCGCGCACCGCGGGAATGGCCGCGCCCCCGGCCGCCGTGCTGGCGCGGGAGATGGCGTCCGCGTCGATGAGCTCCGCACCGAGCGACTGCAGCCGGGCGCCGACCGTGCTTTTGCCGCTGCCAATGCCGCCCGTGAGGCCGATCCGCCAGGCCGGTCGCGCGGCGCTCACAGGCCGACGGCGGCCAGGATGGCCGAGGGACCGAACACCATGGCGGTGAGCCCCCCCAGCGCGAGGAAGGGGCCGAAGGGCACATACCCACCTTCGCGCAGGCGACCCACCAGCTTGATGCCAACGCCGACGACCGCACCGATCACCGAGGCCATAAGGATGATGGGCACCAGCGCTTGCCAGCCGAACCAAGCGCCGAAGGCCGCGAACAGCTTGAAGTCGCCGTAGCCCATGCCTTCCTTGCCGGTGAGCAGCTTGAAGGCCCAGTAGACGAGCCACAAGGACAGGTAGCCGCCGACCGCCCCCCAGACGGCATCGGCCAGGTGGGTGGGCGTAACGCCGAGTGCCGCGGCGACCAGGCCCGCCCACAGCAGGGGCAGCGTGATGTCGTCGGGCAGCAGGGTGGTGTCCCAGTCGATGCAGGCCAGCGCGACCACGGCCGCGGCGAACCCGCACCAGGCCAGGCCGGCGGTGTTGAGGCCCCAGTGCCAGCCTGCCCAGGCAAACAGCGCACCGGTGGCGGCTTCCACCAGGGGATAGCGCGGCCCGATGCCCGCGCCGCACTGGCTGCACCGGCCCCGCAGCGCGAGGTAGCTCAGCACGGGGATGTTCTCGTACCAGCGGATGGTGTGGCCGCAATGCGGGCAGGCGGAGCGCGGCACCAGGAGGTTGTAGCGGTCTGCCGGTGCCTGGGCCTCTTGCGCCGTGCCTTGCAACTCCGCGCATTCGGCGGCCCATTGCCGCTCCATCATCTTGGGCAGCCGGTGGATGACGACATTCAGGAAGCTGCCCACGAGCAGGCCGAGCAAGCCCAACAGCGCCGCGGCGGGCGCACCGGTGGCCAGCTCCGCCATCAGACCACCTGGCCGAGCTTGAAGATGGGCAGGTACATCGAGACGACGATGCCGCCGATCACCGTGCCGAGCACCACGATGATGATCGGCTCCATCAGGCTGGAGATGCCGGCCACCATGTCATCGACCTCGGCCTCGTAGAAGTCGGCGGCCTTGCCCAGCATGTGGTCGATGGAGCCCGATTCCTCGCCGATCGCGCACATCTGCAGCACCATCGAGGGGAAAATGTTCGCGTTGGTCATCGCGGCCGTGAGGCTGGTGCCAGTCGACACCTCCTGCTGGATCTTTTCGGTGGCGATGGCATAGACCGAGTTGCCCGACGCACCGCCCACGGAGTCGAGCGCTTCGACCAGCGGCACGCCCGCGCCGAACATGGTGGCCAGCGTGCGCGTCCAGCGCGCCACCACCGATTTCTCGATCATGTCGCCGAAGATGGGCAGCTTGAGCAGCAGGCGGTCCATGAAGCGCTGGACCTTTTCGTTGCGCTTCCAGGCCTGCAGGAAGAAGTAGATGCCGCCGCCGAGGCCGCCGAAGATCAGCCACCAGTACTGGACGAAGAACTCGCTCATGGCGATGACGAACAGCGTGGGCGCGGGCAGGTCGGCGCCGAACGAGGTGAACACCTCCTTGAAGGAGGGGATCACGAAAATCATGATGACGGCCACCACCACGAAGGCCACGATGATCACGGCGGTGGGGTACATCAGGGCCGACTTGATCTTCGACTTCAGCGCCTCGGTCTTCTCCATGTAGGTGGCGAGGCGGTCGAGCAGGTCTTCCAGGATACCGGCCGCTTCGCCCGCCTCGATCAGGTTGCAGTAGAGGCTGTCGAAGTACATCGGGTGCTTGCGGAAGGCCGCGCTCAGCGAGGTACCGGTTTCCACGTCGGCGCGGATGTCGTTGAGCAGCCGCGTGACGTTGGGGTTGGGGTTGCCGCGGCCCACGATGTCGAAGGACTGCAGCAGCGGCACGCCGGCCTTCATCATGGTGGCCAGCTGGCGCGTGAAGATCGCGATGTCTTTCGGCTTGATGCGCTTGCCGGACGACGTGCGGCGCTTCTTGATCTTGACCGGGATGATGCCTTGCCGGCGCAGCGTGGCCGTCACCTGGTTCTCACCCTGGGCGCGCGTTTCTCCACGCACCGCCTTGCCGTTGCGGTCCTTGCCCTCCCATTCGAACACGAAGTCCTTGACGCTCTTGCTTGCGACGGTGGCCATGGAATTCCTCAGGGGGCTGTGGGTGAGCGGTGGGTCATTCGTTCGTCACGCTGAGGACTTCCTCGAGCGAGGTCTGTCCCAGCTTGACCTTGAGCAAGCCGGACTCCCGCAGCGAGCGAACGCCTTCCTTGCTGGCCTGCTGCGCGATGTCCAGTGAGGTGCCGCCGCGCAGGATGATGCGCTGGATCTCTTCGGAGATCGGCATCACCTGGTAGATGCCGACGCGCCCCTTGTAGCCGTTGTTGCAGGCCGAGCAGCCCACCGGCTTGTAGGGCGTCCAGGTGCCGTCAAGCTCCTCGGGCTTGTAGCCGGCCTCGAGCAAGGCCTTGCGGGGAACGTCCAGCGGCGCCTTGCAGTTGGGGCACAGGCGGCGCGCCAGTCGCTGGGCGGTGATGAGGATCACGCTGGAGGCGATGTTGAACGTGGGGATGCCCATGTTCATCATCCGCGTGAGTGTCGTCGGCGCGTCGTTGGTGTGCAGCGTCGACATGACCATGTGACCGGTCTGCGCGGCCTTGATCGCGATGTCGGCGGTTTCCAGGTCGCGGATCTCGCCGACCATGATCACGTCCGGGTCCTGGCGCAGGAAGGCCTTGAGCGCGACGGCAAAGGTCAGGCCCGCCTTCTCGTTCATGTTCACCTGGTTCACGCCGGGCAGGTTGATTTCGGACGGGTCTTCGGCCGTCGAAATGTTTACGCCGGGCTTGTTCAGGATGTTCAGACAGGTGTAGAGCGAGACCGTCTTGCCGGAGCCCGTGGGACCGGTGACCAGCACCATGCCGTAGGGGCGCTGGATGGCCTCCAGCAGACGCTCTTTCTCTTCCGGCTCATAGCCCAGGGCGTCGATACCCATCTTGGCCTGGCTTGGGTCGAGGATACGGATCACGATCTTCTCGCCAAACAGCGTGGGCAGTGTGCTGACGCGGAAGTCGATGACGCGATCGGGCCCGACCTTGAGCTTCATCCGGCCGTCTTGCGGGACGCGCTTCTCGGAAATATCCATCCGCGAGATGACCTTGATGCGCGAGGCCAGCTTTTCCTTGATGGCGACCGGGGGTGAGGCAATCTCGCGCAGTTCACCGTCGATGCGGAAGCGCACGCGGTACTGGTGTTCGTAGGGCTCGAAGTGCAGGTCGGACGCGCGCATGTTGAACGCGTCGATCAGCATCTTGTGCAGGAACTTGACGACCGGGGCATCGTCGACTTCGCTGGCCTTTTCGGCGGCATCGGCGGTGGTGGTTTCGGCCGCCAGCTCATCGAACTCGACGTCGCCGACGATGTTCTCCATCGCCTCGGTGACCGATTTGGTCTGCGCTTCGACCAGGCGGCTGAGTTTGTCGAACTCCGCGATGACCCAGTCCACGCCCATCTGCGTGGCGAACTTGATCTTTTCGGCCGCCTGCTGGTCGGACGGATCCGCCGTCGCGACGATCAGGCGGTTGTTGCGCTTGCTGAGGACGACGATGCGGAAGTCGGCGCAGATCTTGGCGTCCAGCAAGCCGGCAGGCAGCCGCTGCACGTCAATGGCATCGAGGTCGAGCAGGGGGGCCGCGAAAGCCACCGACATGGTGTGCGCCAGGTCCGTGGGCGACACCGCGCCGGAGCCGGTCAACTCGGCAATGAAGCTGGTTCGGCTGCTTTGGGCCTTGCGGTAAAGGTCCTCGGCCGCGCGCTGGTTGAGCTTGCCCGCGGACACGAGCGCGCGCCCAAGCCCCGGAAGGGCCATGGACGGACTGTCCTGGTTCACCGAATCAACTGACGCCATATGCCCGTAATCTAACGGAAATCAACAACTTGGACGTCACAATTGACGCCAGTTATCCGGAAAACAGGGACTCACGTCGATTGACGTTGTATCTGCGTTGCGTCGGGCGAGCCGCCAGCTGGGGGCCTTGGAGCGCTACTGGGCCGCGCAGCGGTCGTTGATGTGACCAGATGATGGTCGGGGTGAGAGGATTCGAACCTCCGGCCTCTACG